>DASQNB010000502.1:0-4057 GCA_035645175.1 Geodermatophilus sp. | reverse complement strand
CGCCGCTGCGTCGCGATGGCCACCGGCGAGCCGGTCACCGACGTCGAGGGCGGCCTGCTGCGGCTGGCCCCCGACTCGATCTGCGTGCACGGCGACACCCCGGGTGCGGTGGCGATCGCCGGGCGGGTGCGCGAGGCACTCACCGCGGCCGGGGTCGACCTGGCGCCGTTCGCGTCCTGATGCGCGTCCTGCCCAGCGGGTCGACCGCGCTGCTGGTCGAGCTCGACGGCCTGGACGACGTCCTCGGCCTGTACGCCGCGCTGACCGCGGAGCCGCTCGACGGCGTGGTGGACGTCGTCCCGGCGGCGCGCACCGTGCTGCTGGTGACCGACCCGGCGGTGACCACCCTCGCCGCGGTCGAGCAGGCGGTGCGGCGCACCCGGCCCCGCTCCGGGCGGCGGGACGGCGGGGAGCTGGTCGAGCTGCCGGTCGTCTACGACGGCGCGGACCTGGCCGACGTCGCCGCGCACCTCGGCGTGGACGCCGACGAGGTGGTGCGCCGGCACACCGGCACCGAGTGGACGGTGGCCTTCTGCGGCTTCGCGCCCGGGTTCGGCTACCTGACCCCCGACGGGGAGCCGTGGGACGTCCCGCGCCGGGACAGCCCCCGCACGAGGGTGCCGGCCGGGGCGGTCGCGCTGGCCGGCGGCTTCAGCGGCGTCTACCCGCGGGAGTCGCCGGGCGGCTGGCAGCTCATCGGCCGGACCGACGTCGCCGTCTTCGACGTCGCGCGGGACCCCGCGGCGCTGCTGCGGCCCGGCGTGCGGGTGCGGTTCGGAGCGGCATGACGCGCACCCTCACCGTGCTCGCCACCGGGCCGCTCACCACCGTGCAGGACGCCGGCCGGCCCGGGCAGGGCGCGCTCGGCATCGGCCGGTCGGGCGCCTGCGACCGGGCCGCGGCCCGGCTGGCCAACCGGCTCGTCGGCAACGACCCGGACGCCGCGGTGCTCGAGGCCACCCTCGGCGGGCTGGTGCTGCGGGCCGACGCCGACCTGGTGGTGACCACGACCGGGGCGCGGTGCTCCGGGGCGCACAACGCACCGGTGACGCTGCGGGCCGGCGCCGAGCTGCGGCTGGGGCTCCCGGACACGGGGCTGCGCACCTACGTCGCCGTCCGCGGCGGTGTCGCCGTCGAGCCGGTGCTCGGCAGCCGCTCGACCGACCTGCTCTCCGGCCTCGGCCCGCCGGTGCTCTCCCCCGGCGACGTGCTCCCGGTGGGGTCCGCGGCCGGGCCGATGCCCGGGGTGGACCTCGCGCCGGTACCCGACCCGCCGGGCGGTGAGGTGACGGTGCGGGTGCTGCCCGGCCCGCGCGCCGACTGGTTCGCCTCCCCGGCCGCGCTGACCGCGACCGCGTGGACGGTGACCGGCGAGAGCAACCGGATCGGGCTGCGCCTGGCCGGCGAGGTACCCCTGGAGCGGGCCCGCACCGGCGAGCTGGCCAGCGAGGGCATGGTGCGCGGCGCGCTGCAGGTGCCGCCGTCCGGGCAGCCGGTGCTCTTCCTCGCCGACGCCCCGGTGACCGGCGGCTACCCGGTGATCGGCTACGTCGAGGACGCCGACGTCGACCGCTGCGGCCAGCTCCGCCCCGGCCAGACGCTGCGCCTCCGCGGCGCCGCGCGGTGACCCCGCCCCGCTCCGGCCCCGCACGGCCGTGGTGGGTGTGGCTGGCACCCGCGGCCACCCTGGTCCTCGTCGCGCTCAGCCTGCGCGGGCCCTTCGCGGCCGTGGGACCGGTCCTCGGCGAGCTCAGTGCCGAGCTCTCGGTGCCGCGCGCGGCTCTCGCCGTGCTGACCTCGCTGCCCCTGGTCTGCTTCGGCCTGGTCTCCCCCGCCGCGCCCGCACTGGCCGCGCGATTCGGCGTGCACCGCGCCGTCCTGGGCGGGGTGCTCGCCCTCGCCGTGGGGATCGCGCTGCGCCCGGCCGGCACCTGGGGCCTCTACGCCGGCACGGTGCTGCTGACCGCGGGGATCGCGGTGGCCAACGTCCTCGTCCCGGCCGCCGCGCGTGCCGAGTACGGGGACCGGGCGGCCCCGGTGCTGGGCGCGACGACGGCGTCCATGGGGCTGTCCGCGAGCCTCGGGGCGGGCCTGGCCCAGCCGCTGGTCACGGCCACCGGCAGTGCGCTCACCGGGCTCACGCTGTGGCTGGCACCGGTGCTGGTCGCCGGCGGGGCGATGGTGCTGCTCGCCCGGCGCCGGCACGGCGGGGCCGCCGCGCCGGCGCGGCGGCCGCCGGTCGTCGGCGTCCTGCGGGACCGGGTCGCGCTGACCGTGACGCTGTTCTTCGGCCTCCAGTCGCTGGCCTTCTACACGATGCTCAGCTGGCTGGCCGACGTCCTCGAGGACGAGGCCGGGGTCTCCGCGGTGACCGCCGGCGGGCTGGTGGCCGCGGCCGCCGCGCTCGGCGTCCCCTGCGCCCTCGCCGTCCCGCCCCTGGCCGCACGGCGGGCCGGCCAGGCGGCGTGGGTGCTCGGGGTGGGCGTGCCCTCGACGGTGGGGATCACGGGCCTGCTGCTCGCCCCCGCGGCCGCTCCCGCGGTGTGGGCGCTGCTGTGGGGCCTGGGCACGGGCGCGGCCTTCCCGCTCGCCATGACCCTGGTGCTGCTGCGCACCCGCGACGTCGCCCAGACCGGCCGGCTGTCGGCGGCCGCGCAGAGCGCCGGGTACCTGCTGGCCGCGACCGGGCCGCTGGCCGTCGGGCTGCTGCACGACACGACCGGCGGGTGGCGGCCGGGGCTGGTGCTGCTGCTGGTCCTGCAGGCCGGCCAGTTCGCGGCCGGGCTGTCCGCCGCCCGGCCGCGGCTGGTCACCGACGTCCCGGCGGAGGAGGTACGGCCCTCGACCACGCGCCCATGACCTGGTGCACATCCGCGGAAGTGCACCGGGCACTTCCGCGGATGTGCACCTCAGAAGGGGTGGGTGGGGAGGTCGCCGCGGAGGGTGACCCACTGGGTCTCGGTGAACGCCTCGATGTTGGCCTGCGGGCCGCCGTGCCGGGAGCCGGTGCCCGACGCCCCGACCCCGCCGAAGGGCGCGACGGCCTCGTCGTTGACCGTCTGGTCGTTGACGTGCACCAGGCCGCTCGGGATGCGCTCGGCCAGCTGCAGGCCGGCGTAGACGTCGCGGGTGAGGATGCCCAGGCTCAGGCCGTACTCGGTGCTGCGGGCCAGGTCCACCACCTCGTCGAGGCTCCGGAACGGGGTCACCGGGGCGACCGGCCCGAAGACCTCCTCCCGGTACGCCGGCGCCTCGACCGGCACGTCGCCGAGCACCGTGGGCCGGTAGAACAGCCCCTCGAAGGTGCCGCCGGTGCGCAGCGTCGCCCCGCCGTCCACGCTGCTGGTGACCAGCCCGTGCACGCGGTCGCGCTGGCCGGCGTCGATCAGCGGGCCCAGCGCCACCTGCTCGCGGAACGGGTCACCCACCGGCAGCTCCTCCACCTTCTCGGTGAGGACGGCGGTGTACTCCTCGGCGATCGACTCGTGCACCAGGTGCCGGCTGGTGGCCATGCAGATCTGCCCCTGGTGGGAGAACGTGCCGAACGCACCCACCGAGGCCGCCGCGGTCACGTCGACGTCGGGCAGCACGATCAGTGCGGAGTTGCCGCCCAGCTCCAGGTGCGCCCGCTTGAGGTGCTGGCCGGCCAGCGCCCCGACCGCACGCCCCGCCTTCGTCGAGCCGGTGAACGCGATGACCCGCACCGGCGGCGCCATCACCAGCGCCTCGCCGACGTCCGCGCCACCGGGTAGCACCTGGAACACGCCGGCCGGCAGCCCGGCCTCCTCGAACACCCGGGCGAAGAGCACCCCGCCGGAGACCGCGGTGCGCGGGTCCGGCTTGAGGACGACGGCGTTGCTCAGCGCCAGGGCCGGTGCGATCGCCCGGATCGCCAGGATGGTCGGCACGTTGAACGGCGCGATGACGCCGACGACGCCGGCCGGCACCCGGCGGGCGAAGGACAGCCGGGGCGCCCCGGTGCGCAGCAGCTCGCCGTACGGGTGGCTGGGCAGCGCGGAGGCCTCGTAGCACTCGGCCGCCGTCGTGTGCACCTGGA
>DASQNB010000501.1:0-9806 GCA_035645175.1 Geodermatophilus sp. | reverse complement strand
GCTGCCCGCCGCCGCCACCGACGGCCTGCGCGCCTTCTACCGCCAGGACCCGAGCCGCCAGCTGCAGCTCGCCCTCGACCCCGCAGGGCCGCGCGCCGCGGCGGGACACCTGGCGCTGCTGTGGGCCGACTCCGGTGGCGTGCTCACCCGCTTCGACCTGGTCCGGCCGTGCGGGCACGTGGGCCGGCGGGTGCAGGTCGACTGGCACGTCGACCTCCGCGACCGGCTGGGCCGACCGGCGGCCTGACATCACAGTCCGTGATGGGACGACGGGAAACGGGCGGGAACGACCCGTGATCGGTTACCGTCCGTCCCCAGCGTCCGGTCCGGACGCCCGTTCCCGGAGGTGCCTCCATGGCCACGCTTCTCTGGATCCTCGCCGTCGTCCTCGTCGTCGCCGGCATCGTGGCGATCGTCCGCAAGCAGTTGCTGTGGGGCATCGTGCTGATCGTCGTAGGTCTGCTCGTCGGCCCGGGTGGGGTCAGCGTCTTCACCTGATCCCCCACGGCCCGCCGGCAGGCGGCAGGACCCCCTCCTCCCCACCGTGGGAAGGACCCCGTCCTCCTCACCCCTCGCAGGCTCGGGGTGAGCCTCGGGACGGGGCCACGGCGGGCCCCTGGAGGGGGCCGAGTGGTGGGGGGGCAGGGGGTCCTTCATCAGGGCTGCAGCCGCCAGCGCACCCAGTCGTCGGCGTACCAGGTCCAGCGGTCGACCGGCCGCGGATGGGGGACGCCGTCCCGGATCACCCGGGCCGGGTCGCAGGCGATCTGCACGGCCCGTCCGCTGGTGCGCCGGCCCGGCCGCAGCGGCAGCGTCATGACGGTGACGTCCAGGGTGTCCACGGACCGCCAGTCGGGCCGGACGTCGATCCGGGTGATCTGCCCGTCGGCGACCTTCACCGCGTCGTGGTGCGCCTGCGCGCCGAGCCGCCGCGCCAGCGGACGACGCCGCTCGTCCCCGGCCGCCTCGAGCCGGCCGTGGTGCAGCAGCACGCCGCCGTGGTCGTCGCGCACCAGGCCGAGCTCCCGTTCGCCGCCGGTGCCGAGGCCGAGCGCCCGGGCCAGGGCCGCCGAGTCGCCGTCGCCGGCGGGCTCCCAGGACACCGGCACGTCGGCGGTCCGCCCGGCCTTCCACAGCGCCGTGAGCACCGCTGCCAGCGCCGGCACCGGCCCCATGACCAGCAGGGCGTCGGCCTCGGCGGCCGCGGCGACCTCGGCACGCACCGGCGCCTGACCCGGCGCGAGACCGCGCAGGTCGAACTCGACGAGGGGCATGCCGATACCCTGCCACCTGCCAGCCGGTCGATCGCCGGTGACGAGTCGAGGGGGTCTACAGCGAGATGCCGGCAGTCGTGCTGATCGGTGCCCAGTGGGGCGACGAGGGCAAGGGCAAGGCCACCGACCTGCTCGGGGGGCGCGTCCCGTACGTCGTCCGCTACCAGGGTGGCAACAACGCCGGGCACACGGTGATCACGCCGGACGGCGAGCGGTACGCGCTGCACCTGATCCCGTCGGGGATCCTCACGCCCGGGTGCACGCCGGTCATCGGCAACGGCGTCGTCATCGACCCCGAGGTCCTCATCGGCGAGCTCGCCGGCCTCGAGGAGCGCGGCGTGGACACCTCGCGCCTGGTCGTCTCCGCGGATGCGCACCTGATCATGCCGCACCACCGGGCGCTGGACCGGGTCACCGAGCGCTTCCTCGGCAAGCGCCGGATCGGCACCACCGGCCGCGGCATCGGCCCGGCCTACGGCGACAAGGTCGCCCGCACCGGCATCCGGGTGCAGGACCTGCTGGACCTGTCGATCCTCCGGCAGAAGCTCGAGGGGACGCTCGAGGAGAAGAACCAGGTCCTGGTCAAGGTCTACAACCGCAAGGCCATCGACGTCGACGAGGTCGTGGAGGAGTACGCCGGTTACGCCGAGCAGCTGCGGCACCGCATCGCCGACACCCGGCTGCTGCTCGCCAACGCCCTCGACGCCGGCGAGTGGGTGCTGCTGGAGGGCTCGCAGGGCACGCTGCTCGACGTCGACCACGGGACGTACCCGTTCGTCACGTCGTCCAGCCCGACCGCCGGCGGCGCCGCAGCGGGCTCGGGCATCGGCCCGACCCGCATCGACCGGGTGGTCGGCATCCTCAAGGCCTACACGACCCGCGTCGGCTCCGGGCCGTTCCCGACCGAGCTGCACGACCAGTGGGGCGAGTACCTGCGCAAGCAGGGTGGCGAGGTCGGCGTGACCACCGGCCGCGACCGCCGCTGCGGCTGGTTCGACGCCGTCGTCGCCCGCTACGCCAGCCGGGTCAACGGCATCACCGACTACTTCCTCACCAAGCTGGACGTGCTCTCCGGCCTGGAGACGGTGCCGATCTGCGTCGCCTACGACGTCGACGGTGTCCGGCACGACGAGATGCCGATGACCCAGACCGACTTCCACCACGCCACGCCGGTGTACGAGGAGATGCCGGGCTGGTCCGAGGACATCCGGAACTGCCGCACCTTCGACGAGCTGCCGGTCAACGCGCAGGCCTACGTCCGCCGGCTGGAGGAGCTCTCCGGCGCCCGGGTCAGCGTCATCGGCGTCGGCCCCGGCCGCGAGGAGAACGTCGTCCTGCACGACCTGATCGGCTGAGAGAGGACCCCGTCCCTCCCACCCCTCGCAGGCTCGGGGCGGTGCCCTGGACGGGGCCGACGCACGAGGCCGCTCAGGCTGCCGCGACCTGCAGTTCGCGGCGGGCCGCCACGGCGATCTCGGGGGCGTCGGTGATCAGCCCGTCGACGCCGAGGGCCAGCAGCAGGCGGGCCTCGGTCTGCATGTCGCCGGTGCCGCTCGGGGCCTCGCCGCGGCGCAGGTGCCGGGGGAGGAAGGCGTTCTCCGGGCGGAGCGTCCACGGGACGACGAGCAGTCCGGCGCGGTGGGCCTGGGCGATGAGGTCCGAGATGCCGGTCAGCGCCTGGCCCGAGTCCCGCACCAGGATGCGGTGCCGGCTCGGGGCGATGCCCTGCGCGTAGGTGCTGACCTCCCGCAGGCCCGCCGGGGTGACCAGGTGGTCGTCCGTGCCGGCGTCGTCCACCAGCTGCAGCATCGTCGGCCCGCGGTGCCCGAGGTCGGCTCGCAGCTGCCGGAGCGCGGCGGCGTCGAAGGACTGCACGACGACGGTGCCGTCGGGGCCGGCCGAGCCGAGGCGCCGCAGCTCGGCGGCGACGAGCTCGGTCATCGGCACGCCCGCCTCCGCGGCGGACCAGCTGGGCTTCTTCAGCTCGGCCAGCACGCGGATCTGCCGGTCGGCGGTGGAGCGGCGGCGGGCGATCGCCACGACCTCGGCGAGGGTGAGGATCCCGGCCTGGCCGTCGTAGGTGGTGTTCAGCGGGCGCAGCGCCGGCTTCCGCTCGACGGCTCGCAGGGTGCGCAGCTCGGCGAGGGTGAAGTCCTCGGCGAACCAGCCGGTGCGCTCCCGGCCGTCGACGACGCGGGTGGTGCGCCGGTCGGCGAACTCGGGCCGGTCGGCGACGTCGGTGGAGTGGGAGAGCTCGTTCTCGTGCCGGACGACGAGCGCACCGTCGCAGCTGACGACGACGTCGGGCTCGATCAGGTCGGCGCCGAGGTCGATGGCCAGCTCGAAGCTGGCGGCGGTGTGCTCAGGGCGGTACGCCGCGGCGCCGCGGTGACCGACGACGACGGGACGGGCAGGGCGGGTCGCCCGGACTGGTGCCGGCGACGCGATCGCGCGCATGTCCTCTACAACACCTGAGGCAGGTGTCCGGACGGCGAACGCGCGCCGACCGGTCGCACACAATTCGGAGGACACCGCACTGACCTGCGCGGGACCATCCGGACGTGACCGATCTCTCATCCCTCGGCTGGTTGACACACCGGGACGCCGAGCTGCCCGCCGGGTGCCGTCCCGGCCGGGTCGCGCGCGTCGACCGCGGCCGGCTGACCGTGCTCACCGCCGACGGCGAGGAGCGCGCGCACCCTGCCGCGGCGCTGCTCGGGGGCACCGGCCCGGCGGTCGGGGACTGGGTGGCCCTGCGTGGGGAGCTCGCCGTCGCGGTGCTGCCCCGCCGCAGTGCGTTCACGCGCGTCGTCGCCGGGCGGACATCGGCCGAGCAGGTGGTCGCGGCCAACCTCGACGTCGTCCTCGTGGTCGATGCGCTCACCGCGGCGCCGCGGCTGCGCCGGGTCGAGCGCTACCTCGCCGTCGCCTGGGGCAGCGGCGCGACGCCGGTCGTCGTCCTCACCAAGGCAGACCTGTGCGACGACGTCCCCGGCGCACTGCTGGCCGTGGCCGAGGACGCGGTGGGCGTCGACGTCCTGCCGGTCAGCTCGGTGACGGGGGAGGGGCTGGACGCCGTGCGGGCGCTGCTCGGCCCCGGTCGGACGGCGGCCATGGTGGGCCCGTCCGGGGTCGGCAAGTCCAGCTTGGCCAACGCCCTGGCCGGGACGCCGGTGGCGGCCACCCGCGAGGTCCGCGACGCCGACGGCCGTGGCCGGCACACCACGACCGCGCGCGAGCTGCACCTGCTGCCCGGCGGCGGCCTGCTCGTCGACACCCCGGGGATGCGCGAGCTCGGGGTGGTCGACGACGCGGGCATCGACACCGCCTACGCCGACGTCACCGAGCTGGCCGCCGCGTGCCGGTTCCGCGACTGCACGCACCGCACCGAGCCCGGCTGCGCCGTGGCGGCGGCGATCGACGACGGCCGGCTGGACCCGGCCCGCTACACCGCCTGGCGCAAGCTGCAGGCCGAGGCGCACCGCCAGGCACTGCGCTCGGACGCCCGCGCCCGGGCCGCCGAGCACGCCCGCGTCCGCGCGCTGCACCGCTCCTACCGGGCCCAACCGCACCGTTCGCGCTGAGGCGGAGCCGGACCGGCTGCGCTGAGGCCCCGTCCAGGGCACCGCCCCGAGCCTGCGAGGGGTGGGGAGGACGGGGTCCTTCAACGGTAGGGTCGCGGTCCGTGCGCGTGCTCGTGATCGGCTCCGGTGCCCGTGAGCACGCCCTGTGCGTCGCTCTGTCCTCCGACCCCGCGGTCACCGCGCTGGCCTGTGCACCGGGCAACGCCGGCACCCGGGCGGTCGCCGAGCCGGCTGCGCTGGACGTCGCCGACCCGGTCGCGGTCGCCGCGCTGGCGACGTCGTGGCGCGCCGACCTCGTCGTCATCGGGCCCGAGGTGCCGCTGGTCGCCGGTGCCGCCGACGCCGTCCGCGACGCCGGCATCGCCTGCTTCGGCCCCTCGGAGCAGGCCGCGCAGATCGAGGGCAGCAAGTCCTTCGCCAAGCACGTCATGGCCGCCGCCGGCGTCCCGACCGCCCGGTCCTGGCCGGTCGGCGGCGCGGCCGAGCTGGAGACCGCGCTCGACGAGGCCGGTGCGCCGTACGTGGTGAAGGACGACGGCCTGGCGGCCGGCAAGGGCGTCGTCGTCACGACCGACCGGGACGCCGCCGTGGCGCACGGGCACCGGGTGCTGGACGCGGGCGGCGCGGTGCTGGTCGAGGAGTACCTCGACGGCCCGGAGGTCTCGCTGTTCGCCGTCACCGACGGGACGACGGTGCTGCCGCTGGTCCCCGCCCAGGACCACAAGCGCCGCGACGACGGCGACGGCGGGCCCAACACCGGCGGGATGGGCGCCTACGCGCCGCTGCCGTGGGCACCGGCGGGCCTGGTCGACGAGGTGCTGGCCACGGTGCTGCAGCCGACCGTCGACGAGATGGCCCGCCGCGGCGAACCGTTCTCCGGCCTGCTCTACGCCGGCCTGGCGCTGACCTCGCGCGGCGTGCGGGTGGTGGAGTACAACGCCCGCTTCGGCGACCCCGAGACCCAGGTCGTGCTGCCGCTGCTGGAGACCCCGCTGGCCGGGCTGCTGCACGCCGCGGCCACCGGCACGCTGGCCGACCACCCGCCGCTGCGCTGGCGTCCCGGCGCGGCGGTGACCGTCGTCGTCGCCGCCCCCGGCTACCCCGAGCGGCCGCGGACCGGGGACCCGGTCACCGGCGCCGACGGCGAGGGGGTGCTGCACGCGGGCACCACGGTGGACGCCGAGGGGACGGTCCGCTCCTCCGGCGGGCGGGTGCTCGCGGTGACCGCCGTCGGCGACGACCTCGCCGCGGCCCGGCAGCGCGCCTACGAGCGGGTGGCCGCCGTCCGGTTGGCCGACGCGCACTGGCGCACCGACATCGCGCTGGCCGCGGTCGAGGGCCGGATCCGTCCGCCCACTCCCTGACCTACTCGGCGGTGACCGCCGGCCGGGCACGCTCCCGGCGCGGCTCGGGTGGGCGCGGGCCCTCGTAGCGCCGCGACAGGTAGGTGCCGGCCACGTTCGCGCAGGCCACGGTCGGCACGGCGATGAGCGCGCCGAAGATCCCGGCGACCAGCAGCCCCGCGGCGATCGCGAGGACGACGGCGAGCGGGTGCACCCGCACGGCCCGGCCCAGCAGCAGCGGCTGCAGGACGTGGCCTTCCAGCTGCATGACCGCGACCACGATGGCCAGCGCGATCAGGGCGGTGACCGGGCCCTGCGAGACGAGCGCGACGAGCACGGCCACGGTGCCGGCGAGGAACGACCCGATGATCGGGATGAAGGCGCCCAGGAAGACCAGCGCCGCCAGCGGGATGACGAGCGGGACGCCGAGGACCGCCAGCCCGGTGCCGATGCCGATCGCGTCGACCATGGCCACGGCCGCCGTCGCACGCACGTAGGAGATCAGCGTGCGCCACGAGCGGCGGGCGGCCTCGTCGACGTACGCCCGCGACTCCCGAGGGAAGAGGCCCACCAGCCACAGCCAGATCGACCGGCCGTCCTTGAGGAAGAAGAACAGGGTGAACAGCGCGAGCAGGACGCCGGTGGCGACCTCGCCGACGGTCACGGCGGTCGTGAGCGCGCCCGAGGCGAGCACGTCCTCGTTGTCGACCAGCGTCTGCTGCAGCTGGGTGACCGCGTTCTCCAGCTGGGTCCGGGTGACGGGGAAGGTGCGCACGACCAGGTCGCGGACCTGCTCGATGCCCTGACCGGCCTGCGCGGCCAGGTCGCCGAAGCCGGTGGCGACCTGCTGGACGACGAGCGTGATGATCCCGGAGACGGTGCCGAGCCCGACCACGAGCATCGTGAGCGCGGCGAGGACCGGGGGCCAGCCGTGGCGGACCAGCGCCGCGGCGCCCGGTTGCAGCAGTGCGGCCAGCAGCAGCGCGACGATGACCGGGACGACGACCACGGCCACGTAGGCGGACGCCCAGAGCAGCAGGTAGAGACCGGCGAGGACGACGATGAGCCGCCACGACCAGGCGGCGGCCACCCGCAGCCCCCGGGGCACCTCATCCTCGGGGGTGCCCGGTCCGCGTGCGGAACGACGGCGGTCGGCCGGCGCCCGGCGCCGCTGTCCTCCGACCGGCGGCCCGCTGACGCCGCCGGGCCCGAGCGGGCCGTCGAGGTCGGGCGCGCCCGGTTCGGGGCTGCCGAGGGGAGGCCGGTCCTCCATGTCGGCGCCGTCGGCGGGGTCGTCCCAGTCGTCGCGCTCGTCGTCGGGGTGCTGATCGGCGTCGGGGTGCTGGTGGTGGTGCCAGGCGTGCGGGTCGTGCTCGCGGGCGGCGCGGATCCGGTCGCGGGCCCGCGTCAGCAGGTGGGTGCCCCGTCGCAGCATCGGTTCCTCCGGTGGCAGTAGGGGCCGTCGTCGACAGCATCCCGCCTACGGGAGACTGGAGTCGTGGTGCGACGAACCGATGAGCGGGCTGACACGTGATCGAGCGGTACACGCTGCCCGAGATGGGGCGGGTCTGGAGCGACCAGCACAAGTACGAGCTGTGGTGTCGGGTCGAGACCCTCGTCCTCGAGGCGCACGCCGCGGCCGGGCGGGTGCCGGCCGACGTCGTCGGGCCGGTGCGCGACGCGCCGCCGCCCACGCCGGAGCGGGTCGCCGAGATCGAGGAGACGACGCAGCACGACGTCATCGCCTTCCTCACCGCGTGGGCCGACAACACCGAACCGCGGTCGGCCGCCGCCTACGTGCACCACGGCATGACGTCGTCGGACCTGCTGGACACCGCGCTCGCCGTCCAGCTCACCGAGGCCACCGACCTGCTGCTGGCCCGGCTCGACCGGCTGGTGGCGGTGCTGCGCGACCACGGGCTGGCCCACCGCGGCACCATCAGGGTCGGCCGCACCCACGGCGTGCACGCCGAGCCCGACGTGTGGGGCCACCGGGTCGCCGACCTCGCCTTCGCCGCGGCCCGGTCGCGGGACCGGCTGCGGGCGGCCCGCGAGCGGGTCGGCGTCGTCGCCATCTCCGGAGCGGTCGGCACGTACTCGCTGATCGACCCGTCGGTGGAGGTCGCCGTCGCCGAGGCGCTGGACCTGCGGCCGGCCGACGCCTCCACCCAGGTGGTGCTGCGCGACTCGATCAGCGAGTGGGTCGCCTGCCTCGCCATCGTCGCCACCGTCTGCGAGACGGTGGCCCTGGAGGTCAGGCACGGCCAGCGCACCGAGGTGCGGGAGCTGTCGGAGGCGTTCGGCTCGGGCCAGAAGGGCTGGAGCGCGATGCCGCACAAGAAGAACCCGATCCGTTCCGAGCGGATCGCCGGGCTGGCCCGCGTGGTGCGCGCCGCCGTCGTCCCGGTGATGGAGGGCATCCCGCTGTGGCACGAGCGCGACATCTCGCACTCCTCCACCGAGCGGGTGTTCCTGCCCGACGCCGCGATCACCACCGACTACCTGCTGCACCTGACCACCGGTCTGGTGGAGGGCCTGGTGGTGGACGCCGACCGGATGCGGGTCAACCTGGAGTCCACCGGCGGGCTGATCTACACCTCCTCGGTGCTGCTCGAGCTGGTCGAGGGCGGGGCCTCGCGGGAGGACGCCTACGCGCTGGTGCAGTCCGCGGCGATGGAGACCTGGAACGGCGGGACGCCGTTCCGCGAGACGCTGCGCAAGCGCGCCGCGGACTCCGGCGTGCCGCTCGACGAGGCCCGGCTGGACCAGATCTGCCGGCCCGAGCGGTACGTGGCCAACCTGGGTCCGCTGTTCGACCGGCTGGCCGCGCTGTCGTGAGCGTCGCCCCGGGGCTGGACCTGCCCCTCGTCGCCCGGGGCAAGGTCCGCGAGGTGTACGACGCCTCCACCCCGGCCGCCCCCGACCGGCTGCTGCTGGTCGCCTCCGACCGGATCTCCGCCTACGACCACGTGCTGCCCACCCCCATCCCCGACAAGGGCCGGGTGCTGACCCAGCTGTCGGTGTGGTGGTTCGACCAGCTGACGCCGGTGCTGGCGGAGCACGGCGCGACGCACCACCTGCTGTCGGCCACGGACGTGCCCGCCGAGGTCGCCGGACGGGCGATGCTGGTCCACCGGCTGGAGATGCTCCCGGTCGAGTGCGTGGCCCGCGGGTACCTGTCCGGCTCCGGCACGGTCGAGTACCAGCGGACCGGGTCCATCCGCGACGTCCCGCTGCCGGCCGGGCTGGTCGAGGGCTCGCAGCTGCCCGAGCCGGTGTTCACGCCGTCCACCAAGGCCGAGCAGGGCGCGCACGACGAGGCGATCGACTTCGCCGCCGTCGTCGCCGCCGTCGGTCAGCAGCGGGCGGAGGAGCTGCGGGAGCTGACGCTGGCGCTGTACCGGCGGGGCGCGGAGATCGCCCTCGACGCCGGCATCGTGCTGGCCGACACGAAGTTCGAGTTCGGGGTCACCCCGGACGGCGGCCTGGTCCTCGGCGACGAGGTGCTCACCCCGGACTCCTCGCGGTTCTGGCCGGCCACGCTGTGGTCGCCCGGCGACGTGCAGCCCTCGTTCGACAAGCAGTACGTCCGCGACTGGCTGACG
>DASQNB010000500.1:0-2324 GCA_035645175.1 Geodermatophilus sp. | reverse complement strand
GCGACCATGCCCACCAGTGCCTGGCTGTAGAGCTCGGCCAGCGCCGGGTCGTGACCGCGGGCGCTGAACTGCGCGCCGAGGACGTGCTCCACCCGGCGGGCGACCTCGCCGATCAGGGACGGGTAGCCGTCGGGCGAGCCGGCCATGGGCGAGTCGCGGGTGAGCACCCGGAAGCCGTCGGTGTCCTCCTCGATGTAGTCCAGCAGCACCAGCGCGGCGCGCTCGAGCAGCGCGCGCGGGGACCCGCCCGCGGCCAGTGCGGAGGTGAAGCGGTCCAGCAGCCGCTGCATCTCCCGGTCGACGACGACGGTGTAGAGGCCCTCCTTGCCGCCGAAGTGCTCGTAGACCACGGGCTTGCTGACGTCGGCGCGCGCGGCGAGCTCCTCGATGGACGTGCCGTCGTAGCCGCGCCGGGCGAAGACCTCGCGGCCCACGTCCAGCAACTGCTGGCGCCGCTGGGCACCGGTCATCCGCACCCGGGGCCGCGCCGCGCCGCTGTTCACGGCTGCCATCGTGCTCCGCGCGGGCGCCCGGCGGGGTGCCGGGCGCCCGCGCGGAGGACGTGGGTCTGCGGGGTCGCTCAGGACGTGGCCGTCGCGGGCCGGCGCCGCTTGGCCGCCAGCCGGACCGGGTCGGGCCACTTCACGCCGGAGGCCCAGCCCAGCTTCTCGAACACCCAGATCACCCGGGCGCTGATGTCGATCTGGCCGCGCAGCACGCCGTGCCGGGCGCAGGTCGGGTCCGCGTGGTGCAGGTTGTGCCACGACTCGCCGGCGCTCAGGATCGCCAGCGGCCAGAAGTTGGTGGCCCGGTCCCGCGAGACGAAGGGCCGGTCACCCACGACGTGGCAGACCGAGTTGATCGACCAGGTCACGTGGTGCAGCAGCGCCACCCGCACCAGCCCGGCCCAGAAGAACGCCGTCCAGGCCCCGGTCCAGCTCGCCGTCACCAGGCCGCCGATGACGGCCGGCAGCGCCAGGCTGAGGAAGGCCCACAGGATGAACAGCCGGCTGGTGCGGCGCAAGGCGGTGTCCTTGAGCAGGTCCGGGGCGTAGCGCTCGGCGTTGGTCTGCCGGCGGTCGAACAGCCAGCCCAGGTGGGCGTGCCACATGCCCTTGAGCAGGGCACGGGCGTCGGTGCCGTAGCGCCACGGGGAGTGCGGGTCGCCCTCGCGGTCGGAGAAGGCGTGGTGCCGGCGGTGGTCGGCCACCCACTGCACGACCGGCCCCTGGATGGCCATGCAGCCGACGACGGCCAGCGCGATGCGCAGCGGCCGGGCGGCCTTGAAGGAGCCGTGGGTGAAGTACCGGTGGTAGCCGACGGTGATGCCCAGCAGCGTCAGGGAGTAGAAGCCGACGGCCAGGCCCACGTCGAGCCAGGACAGTCCCCAGCCCCAGACGGCGGGGACGACGGCGGCCAGGGCGAGGAACGGCACGACGACGAAGACGTAGAGCACGACCTGCTCGAACGCCCCCTTCTCCTTGCCGAAGGCGTTCGCCGGGAGCCCGGCGTCGGGGGCGGCCGGCCGGAGGACCGGGGCCGTGGGCCGGGTGGTAGCGGGAGCGGACAAGCGGCCTCCAGGGCGCGTCGTGCGGTCCGGCGAGGCCGCCGTACCGGTACGGCTCCGTAACCTACGGCACCGTAGGGAACCCCGCCCGCCGAGCCCGGCGCGGGACCGCGTGGCCCGTGGGGCGGGCGCCTAGGCTCACGGGGGACGCCGGCACGGCGTCCGCGCCGTCCTGCGGCGGCGCCTGCAGTGGGGGATGGGGTAATCGGCAGCCCGCCGGCCTTTGGAGCCGGGAAGTCTCGGTTCGAGTCCGAGTCCCCCAGCCGATGTCGATGTCCCCTGCAGACGTCGATGCCCGAGTCGAGGAGATCCGTGACCGAACCCCAGCAGCCGGGTGCCGTCCCCGAGGGTGGGGTCGCCGCCGTCGTCGTCCTCGCCGCCGGCCAGGGCACCCGCATGAGGTCCGCGCTGCCCAAGGTGCTGCACACCCTCGGCGGGCGCAGCATGCTCGGCCACGTCCTGGCCGCGGCCGCACCGCTGGCCGCCCGGCACACCCTCGTGGTGGTCGGCGCGGGCCGCGGGGCCGTGGAGGAGCACCTGGCGCAGGTCGCCCCGGACGCGCGGCCGGTGCTGCAGGAGCAGCAGCTCGGGTCCGGGCACGCGGCGGCGGTCGCGCTGGCCGCCGTCCCCGACCTCGAGGGCCCGGTGCTGCTGGTCAACGGCGACGCCCCGCTGCTGACGGCGGGCACCCTGACCGCGCTCGTCGAGGGCCACCGCGCGGCCGGCAGCGTGTTCACGGTCCTCACCTCCGAGGTCG
>DASQNB010000499.1:0-2168 GCA_035645175.1 Geodermatophilus sp. | reverse complement strand
ACGTCGTCGTCGCCGACGTGCTCGGCCAGGCGCAGCAGCCAGCGGTCGTCGTGCTGCGGCGTCGGGTGGCCGCCGCGATGGGCGTCGACCACGAGCAGGTGCACGGTGTTCGAGCCGACGTCCAGCACCCCGAGCCTCATGCGGTCAGTCTGCATGGCCCCCTCCAGAGGCTCGCGCCGAGCGGAGCGAGGCGTGAGGGGGAGGGGGTCCTTTCTCTAGGCTGGGCCGGTGCACGACGTCCCGCCCGAGGTGCCGCTGGACTTCGCCCGGGAGTGGGTGGAGTTCCCCGACCCGGCCGACCCGCGGCACATCGTCCGCGCCGACCTGACCTGGCTGTCGTCGGCCTGGACGTGCATCTTCGGCCGCGGCTGCGCCGGCGTCGTCGAGGGCCGCCCGGACGACGGCTGCTGCAGCCACGGCGCCTTCTTCACCGACGAGGACGACCTGGCCCGCGTGACCGCCGCCGTCGCCGACCTCTCCGACGAGGACTGGCAGCTGGCGCCCGTCGGCCGCGGGGCCTGGACCGAGGAGGACTGGGCTGATGAGGGGCAGGCCCCCGAGGACGGCGGCGTCCGCTCGCTGCGCACCCGCCTCGTCGACGGCGCGTGCGTCTTCCTCAACCGGCCCGGCTTCCCCGGCGGGACCGGCTGCGCGCTGCACCGCATGGCCCTGCGCGAGGACCTGCACCCGCTGCTGACCAAGCCCGACGTCTGCTGGCAGCTGCCGGTGCGCCGCGAGCAGGAGGAGGTCGAGCGCCCCGACGGCACGAAGGTCCTGGTGTCGAGCATCGGCGAGTTCGACCGGCGCGGGTGGGGCCCCGGCGGGCACGACCTGCAGTGGTGGTGCACCGGTTCCCCCGCCGCGCACGTCTCCGCCGAGCCGCTCGTGGTCACCTACGCCGGAGAGCTCACCGCCCTCCTGGGGACGGCGGCCTACGAGGAGCTGCGGAGGCTGACCGAGGAACGCCTGGACCGCGGCCTGGTCGCCCCGCACCCGGCCAGCCCGCGCCCCGTACCGGTCACGCTGCACCGCCGCCGTCCCTGACCCGTCCCCCGTACGGGGGTCCGGCAGCACCGGCCGGACACCTCCCGCCACTACCCTCCTCCCCGACGCACCGACGAACGGACGGCGGGACAGTGAACGAGGAGCACGCGGCGGCGGCCCCTCCCCCGGCCGGGGAGCGGACCGGAGCCGGGGCGACCGGCCCGGACAACGCCTTCCTCGCGCTCGTCCGCATCCCGGTGTTCCGCCGGCTGTGGGCGGCGATCACCGTCTCCAGCCTGGGTGACTGGCTGGGCCTGCTGGCCACGACGGCGATGGCCCAGCAGCTAACCCGCGACGAGTCCCTCGCGGTCCAGGGCGCCGCGATCTCCGGCGTCATCCTCACCCGCCTGCTGCCCGACCTGGTGCTGGGCCCGTTCGCCGGGGCGCTGGCCGACAAACTGGACCGGCGGACGACGGTCGTCGTCGGCGAGCTGCTGGCGCTCGGGCTCTACCTGTCCATCGCGGTCACCTACGAGCTGACCTGGCTCTACGTCGCCCAGTTCCTCGTCGAGGCGGTCGGGCTGTTCACCAACCCCGCCAAGCAGGCGATGTGGGTGTCGATCGTGCCCCGCGAGCGGCTGGCCGTGGCCAACCAGGTGTCGCTGTTCTCCGTCTACGGCGCCGTCCCGGTCGCCGCCCTGCTGTTCGCGCTGCTGTCGACGGCCAGCCGGCTGGTCGGCGAGGGCGACGGCAACGAGGCGCGGACGGCGATCGTCGTGGCGCTGGTGTTCAACGCCGGCAGCTTCGGGGTCAGCGCCATGACCGTGCTGTTCTCCCGGCGGCTCATCCCGGGCACCCCGGTCGACCGGGACGGCGGCCAGCGCAACGTGTTCTCGTTGGTCGTCGAGGGCGTGGCCTTCCTGCGCGGCCAGCCGTTCATGCGCGCCCTCTACGTCGGCGTCATCGGCGCGTTCGGCGCCGGTGGGCTGACCGTGGGCGTCGCCCAGCTCTACGTGGCCACGCTGCGCGCCGGTGCCGCCGGTTACTCGGTCGTCTTCGGCGTGGTCTTCACCGGGCTGGCCATCGGCATGCTGGCCGGGCCGCGCATCCTGCCCACGGTGCCGCGGCGCAGCGTCTTCACGCACGCCATCGGCCTGGCCGGGATCGCGCTGCTGGTGATGTCG
>DASQNB010000498.1:0-6573 GCA_035645175.1 Geodermatophilus sp. | reverse complement strand
GCGCGAGGAGGATGACCCGACGTGGAGATCCTCGCCGCGGCCGCCGAGACGCTCCGGGTGCCGGCGCTCGTCGACCTCGCCGCGGTCGTCGTCGGCGCACTGACCGGCGGGCTGCTCGCCGCCCGCGAGGGGTTCGCCGTCTCCGGCGTGCTGCTGCTGGCGGTCAGCGGCGGTCTCGGCGGCGGGCTCATCCGCGACGTGCTGCTCGGCGACCTGCCGCCGGTCGCGCTGACCAACCCCGCCTACCTGCCGACGGTGGCCATCACGGCGACGGCGACGTTCTACTTCTCCGGCTGGCTGTCCCGGCTGACCGGGCTGCTCGTGGTGCTCGACGCCGCCACGCTCGGCCTGTTCACCGTCATCGGCGCGCAGAAGGCACAGCTGCTCGGGCTGCCCAGCGCCTCGGTGGTCTTCATCGGCACGCTCACCGCGGTCGGCGGCGCGGTCATCCGCGACGTGCTGCTCGCCCAGCGCGCCGACATCGTCCAGCCCGGCCCGTACAACGCCGTCGCGGCACTGCTCGGGGCCATCGCGCTGACCGTGCTCGCCGGACCGGTGGGCCTGGACCCGATCACGGTGGCGGTGGTGGTCATCGTGCTGGTCGCCGCGCTGCGGGTGCTGTCGGTGTGGCGCGGCTGGGCGGCGCCGGTCGCCGTCGACCTGCCCGGGCGGGCGCGCCGCCGGCTGCTGCGGGTGCGCGCCGGGCGCCGTCCCACGGGGACCGGGCGCGCGACCCGCTGGCGCCGCCGCGACCGGACGTGAAAGAGGACCCCCCTGCCCCCCGCCACTCGCACGCTCGCGGCGGGCCCCTGCAGGGGGTCCTCTCTCAGGTCGCGGTGCCGGCCTCCGGCTGCACGTCGGGCGCCGGCGCGATCCCAGGCGGGAGCAGCTGCGGGCCGGCCTCGGGCGGACGCGGGCGGGTCTGTGAGTGCAGCCGCACGGCCAGCAGCGCGACGTCGTCCTGCGCGTCGGGCAGGAAGAGCCGCTCGAGCACCCGGTCGCACAGGTCGGCCAGCGGCAGGCCGGCGTGCTCGCCCAGGACGGCCACCAGCTCGGCGGTGCCGGCGTCCAGGTCGCGGTCGCGGCGCTCGACCAGCCCGTCGGTGTACAGGAGGACCGTGCTGCCCGCGGGGAGGACGGCGACGCGGTCCTGCCGGGCCGCCGACGGGTCCACGCCCAGCAGCAGGTCGGGCAGGTCGCCGTCGAGCACCTCCACCCGCCCGTCGGGCCGCAGCAGGACTGGCGGCGGGTGGCCGGCACTCGACCAGCGCAGCACGGTGCGGTCGGCGCGCAGGTCGTCGTCCCCCTGCTCGAGCCGGGCGACCACCGCGGTGGCCATGGTGTCCAGCCCCAGCCCGCGGACGGCACGGTCGACCTCGGTGAGCACCTGCGCCGGCGCGGCGCCGCTGGAGTAGCTGATCCCGCGCAGCAGACCGCGCAGCTGTCCCATGGCCGCCGCGGCCCGGGTGTCGTGGCCGACGACGTCGCCGATGACCAGCACGGTCGCGCCGCCCGGCTCGACGAACGCGTCGTACCAGTCGCCACCGATCTCCGCGCCGGCCGCGGCGGGCACGTAGCGCACGACGATCTGGCAGTGGTCCGGCTCGGGTGGGGCGGTGAGCAGGCTGTGCTGCAGCGCGCCGGCCAGCTCCCGCTGCTGGCCGTAGAGCCGCGCGTGGTGCAGCGCCAGGCCGGCCCGGCGGCCCACCTCGACCGCGGTCTCCACCTCGGCCGGCGTGTGCGGCCCGCGCTCGGGACCGTTGAACAGCCCCAGGGCGCCCAGCGACTGCCCGCGGGCCAGCAGCGGGACGACCACCCCGGAGTCCAGGCCCAGCCGGCCCAGCAGCTCCCGGGTGGCCGGCTCGGGGAGGGAGCGCTCCACCCGCTCGGCGTCGATGTGCGGCAGCACGAGCGGGCGGCCGGTGCGGGTCACCACCGGCGCGGCGGCCTCGCTGGTCATCACCGCGACCATGGAGTGCACGTACAGCTCCAGCTCGGCGCGCAGCGCGGGGTCCCGGTGCGCCGAGGCCATCTCGTGCAGCCGGCCCTGCTCGTCCGTCACGACCACCCAGCACCAGTCGGCGAGCGTGGGGACGACGACGTCGGCGAGCTGCTCGACCTGCCGGGTGATCTCCAGGCTCCCGGACAGCACCCGGCCGGCGTCGGCGAGCAGCTGCAGCCGGGCGGCGGCCTCGGTCATCGCCGCCACCGCGTCGGCGCGCACGACGTCGGCCCGCAGCCGCGAGGCGGTCAGCGCGATCTGGGCGGTCAACCCCTCCAGCAGCTCGACGTCGGCGGCGGTGAACACGTGCTCGGTGCTCCACACGACGGCGAAGGCGCCGACCAGCCGGCCCTCGATCCGCAGGGGCAGCACGGCCAGCGCGCGGGTGCCGAGCACGGCGTTGACCTCGGCCATCCGCGGGAACCGGGCCTCGGCCTGGGCGGCGTCGGCGAACAGCAGCGGCTCCCCGTGGCGGGCGACCCACTGGGTGGGCAGCTCGTCGTCCAGCGGGGTCTCCACCCCGCCGGGGGGCAGGTGGACGTCGGCGGCGCTGGCCACGGTGTCGACGAGGCGGCGGGTCAGGTGCACGTACAGCTTCTCGTCGCGGGGGTCGAACACGCCCAGCCCGATGGACTCCGCGCCGAGCACACCGGCGGCGCGCAGCGCGATCTCGGCCAGCTGGGTGACCTGGGTGGCGCCGGCCAGCTCGGCGGCGACCTCGGCGATCGCGGCGGCACGACGGACCGCGTCGAGCTCGCGGTCGGCCTGGTCGCGGGTGTCGGTGACGTCGACGACCGTGCCCAGGATGCGCTGCGGCTCGCCGTCGGGGCCGAGGAGCACCCGGCCGCGGCTCACGGTCCAGCGCACGGTGCCGTCGGTCCGCACCACGCGCAGCTCGACGGTGTACTGGGCGCGCGCCTCGATGGCCGCCTGCATCTCCCGCTGCGCCCGCTCCCGGTCCTCGGGGTGC
Source organism: Geodermatophilus sp. (assembly GCA_035645175.1). GTDB lineage: Bacteria > Actinomycetota > Actinomycetes > Mycobacteriales > Geodermatophilaceae > Geodermatophilus. Next base: position 3,601 of record DASQNB010000498.1, on the reverse strand, counting down.
ACGTGCTCGGCGAACAGCCGGTCCATGCCGAGCCGCACGGTCGAGTCGTAGCCGAAGATCGCCGCAGAGCGGGCGTCCCAGTCCATCATCTCGCGCCGCAGGTCGACCTCCCAGACGCCGACCGAGCCGGCCTCCAGGGCGATCTCCAGCCGCGCCAGCGAGGCACCGACCGCGGACCGGGCGGCGGCCAGCTCGAGCTCGGCGACGACCGACGCGGCGACCTGCTGCAGGGTGGCGGCGTCGTCGTCCGTCCAGACCCGGGGTGCCGGGTCGTGCACCGCCAGGACGCCGACGACGGCGCCGGAGGCCGCGGCCAGCGGCACGCCCAGCCAGGCACCGACCCCTTCGACCGCGCGCCCCCCGTCGGGCACCGCCAGCGGGCCGCCGTGCAGCACGGCCCGCTGGGCCAGCGGGCCGGACGGGGAGGGCCGCCCGACGGCGCCCGGCGGCAGGCCCCAGCTGCCGACGACGGTGTCCGGGTCGGTGCAGAGGACCACCTCGGCCCGGGCCGTCCCCAGCAGGCGGACGGCGAGGGCGCACAGCCGGTCGAAGGCGTCGGGCCCGACCACCTCGGCGGCCAGGCGACGGGCGGCGGCCAGCCGGTGCGGGTCGGAGCGGAGGCCCGGCTCCGAGAACGAGGGCGCCGACGGCATGCCGCACTCCCTCGTCCGCTGTGGGCGGCAGCCCCGTGCGCCGGCCCGCATCATCCTGACACGCCGCCCCCCGGCGGACCGGGATCGTCGCCCGGTCGTGTCACCCCCGTTGCCCACCCAGCGGGGGGAGGCCGGAGGGGACCGGGTCAAGCGCGCGGGCGCGCAGGCCGATGGGGGTGCATGACGGCGACCCGCACGAGCAGTCTGCGCGACTGCCGTCCGCTGCTCGCCGACCCCGACGACCTGACGATGGTGTTCCAGCCGATCGTCGACCTCGCCGCGGCCCGGACCGTCGGCTACGAGGCCCTCGCCCGCTTCCCCGGCACGGCCGGGCCCGACGTGTGGTTCGCCGCCGCCGCCGACTGCGGCCTGGCCGCCGAGCTCGAGGCGCTGGCCATCGCCAAGGCCCTGGCCGTCTTCCCGCTGCTGCCCGACAACACGTTCCTGTCCGTCAACGTCAGCCCCCACCTGCTCGGCAGCGGCCCGGTCCAGGACGCCCTCGCCGCCCGGCCGGACCTGCGCCGCGTCGTCGTCGAGCTCACCGAGCACACCCCGGTCGACGACCTCGACGCGCTGCGCCGGCAGACCCGCGTCCTGCGCGCCCGGGGTGCCCTCGTCGCGCTGGACGACGCCGGCTCGGGCTACTCGGGCCTGCAGCGGGTGGCCGTCGTCCGCCCGCAGATCGTCAAGCTCGACCGCGCCCTGGTGACCGGCGTCGACACCGACCCGGTCCGGGCCGCGCTGACCGAGGTGCTCGGCGAGTTCGCCGGCCGGCTGGACGCCTGGCTGCTGGCCGAGGGCGTCGAGACGACCGCCGAGCTCGCCGCCCTGGTCCGCTGCGGCGTGCCGCTGGCCCAGGGCTGGCTGCTCGGCCGCCCGGCGCCCGGCTTCGCTCCCCTGGCACCCGAGGTCGCCGCCCTCGTCCGCACGCACGTCGCCCGCGTGCAGCTCACCGGGACCGTGGCCGCCCTGGTGCGCCCGGTGCGCCAGAGCGACTTCGGCGAGCCGCTGCCCGGCGTCCCGCCGGCGGTGCTGGTGGCCGACCAGGGCGAGCCGGTCGGCCTGTGGCTGTCCTGCCCGCGGACGGCGGAGCCCCACACCGCGCCGGTCTCGCTGCGCGTGCAGGCCACGGACGACGTCACCGACGTCCTGCAGCGGGCGCTGGTGCGCTCACCGGCGCACCGCTTCGACCCGGTGGTCTGCACCGACCCCACCGGGGCCGTCGTCGGCCTGCTGCGCGTCGAGGACCTCGCCAACGCGGTCGCCGGCCGCTGACCCCGGTCCCCGGCCGCGGACCCCGCGGCCGGCCCGTTCCCACCCCCTGGAGAGACCCGATGAAGCGCTTCGCCTGCGGCGACGTCATCCCCGGCTGCGACGTGGCCTCCACCGCACCCGGCGAGGACGAGGTGCGGGCGCTGGCCGGCGCGCACGCCGCCACCGTCCACGGCGTCACCGATCCGACCCCGGAGCTCGTCGCGACGGTGCGCTCGCTCATCCACGACGCCTGAAGGAGGACCCCGTCCTCCGAGGAGGGGTCCTCCTTCAGGAGGAGGCCGCGTCCAGCGCCTGCGTCTCCTCGTCGGTGAGCACGAGGTCCTGCATCGGCAGCAGGTCGGCCAGCTGCTCCACCGACCGGCCGCTGGCGATCGGCGAGACGACGGTGGGCCGGTCGGCCAGCCAGCGCAGCGCCACCGCCGCGACCGTCACCCCGTGGGCCTCGGCGACCTGGCCCAGTGCGGCCAGCACCCGGTCGCCGCGCTCGCCCACGTAGGCCGAGGCGCCCTCCGCCCGCGGCGAGTCGACCTGCTCGCCGGGCCGGTACTTGCCGGTCAGGAAACCCTTGGCCAGCGCGAAGTAGGGCAGTACGCCCAGGTCGTGCGCGGCCACGACGTCGCGCAGACCGTCCTCGTAGGCCGCTCGCTCCATGAGGTTGTAGTGCGGCTGGAGCGCCACGTAGCGGGTCAGCCCCAGCCGCTGCGAGGTCTCCAGCGCCTCGGTCAGCCGCTCCGGCGAGTAGTTCGACGCGGCCACGTACCGGACCTTGCCCGCCTGCACCAGCTCGTCGAAGGCGCGCAACGTCTCCTCCAGCGGCGTGCCGGTGTCGTCGTAGTGCGCGTAGTAGAGGTCGATCCGGTCGGTCTGCAGCCGGCGCAGCGACCCCTCGACCGCCGTCCGGACCTCGGCCGCCGACAGCGGGTGCTCCTTCTCCAGCCGCGAGGCCTTGGTCGCCACGACCATCCGGTCGCGCAGGCCGCGCTCGGCCATCCAGTTGCCGAGGATCTCCTCCGAGGCGCCCCGGCCGTAGGACTCCGCGGTGTCGACGAACGGGGCCTGGGTGCTGACCGTCGCGTCGGTGAACCGGTCCAGCAGGGCGAAGGACGTCGGCTCGTCCGCCGTCCAGCCGAACACGTTGCCGCCCAGGCAGAGGTCGCTGACGGTGAGGCTCGTCCCCGGGATGACTGGCATCCCCCAACGCTAGAGGAAGGAACTCCCTGCCCCCCGCCACTCGCGAGCTCGCAGCGGGACCCTGCAGGGAGGCCAGCGGAGCCCGGGACGGGACCGTGCAGGGGGGCCGACGGCGCCGTCCGGGACCGGGTCGCCCTGGAGGGACCGGTGGGACGTGCGGGACTCGTTCGACCCCCCGCGGTGGCGGGTTGTCAGGGCGGCATGGCACCGTGCCCCCGGTCCGACCTCGCCGTCCGGCGGGGTCCGCACCGTTCTGTCACCGACACGGAAGGAACCCCGTGAACAAGGCCGAACTCGTCTCCGCCATCGCCAAGCGGGCCGACGTGCCCACCTCGACCGTGGACTCGGTGCTCGCCGGGCTCCAGGACGAGCTCGTCGACGCCATCACCCGCGGCGAGAAGGTCGCCGTCTCCGGCCTGCTGACCGTCGAGCGCACCCAGCGCTCCGCGCGCACCGGCCGCAACCCGCAGACCGGCGAGTCG
>DASQNB010000497.1:0-4475 GCA_035645175.1 Geodermatophilus sp. | reverse complement strand
TGCCACCGGGGGACGGCGGGCGCGTCGCGTTGCACGCGCTGCGGACGGTGCCCACGATCCGCGCAGTCACCCGCCGAGACCGAGGAGCGCCCCGCGATGACCAGTCAGCCGCCGCAGCCGCCGGGCGGGTACGGGCACCAGCCGGGCGAGGGCGAGGACGAGCGCCGTCCGGACGGCGGTGAGTCCGCGCCGGGGCAGCCGCAGCAGGGACTGGAGCACCCCGGGTACGGGCAGCAGCCGCCCCACGGGCAGCAAGCGGACCACGGACGGCCCGGACAGGACCAGGCCGGCTACGGGCAGCCTCCGTACGGCCAGCCGCAGTACGGCCAGCAGCCGCCCTACGGGCAGCCGGGCTACGTGCAGCAGCCGCCGTACGGCCAGCCGCAGTACGGGCAGCAGTCGGGCTACGGCGCCCAGCCCCCGTACGGCCAGCCGGGCTACAGCGCGCAGTACCCGCCGCAGCCCTACGGGCAGCCGCAGTACGGGGGCCAGTACGGGCAGCAGCCGTGGGGCCAGCCCGGCTACGGCCAAGCGGGCTATGGCCAGCTGGGCTACGGCCAGCCGGGTCACGGCCAGCCGGGCTACGGCGCGCCGCAGTACGGCCAGCAGCCGCCCTGGGGCCCGTCCCACGGGCAGCAGTTCCCGGCGCAGCAGCCGTACGGGCAGCCGTTCGCCCGGCCGGCTGGCGGTACGCAGGTCGGCCTCGACCGCCGGAGGCTGGACCGGGGCGACGTGCTGGTGGCGCTCAGCGCCGCGGCTTTCCTGCTCTTCGCCGCCCTGCCGTGGTTCACCTTCGACTTCGGGTTCGGCTTCGCCGAGTCGATCAACGGTTTCGACTTCGGGCTGGTCACGACCGCCGCCGTGCTGCTCGTCCTCGCCGCGCTCTGGTCGCTGTTGCCCGCCGTCGTGGACCTGCACCTGCCGTTCCCGCGCGGCTTCGTCACCGTGGGCCTGACCGTGCTGGCCCTCCTGCTCACCCTCGTCGAGTGGCTGAGCAGCTTCGAGGGCGGCTTCAGCCTCTTCGCGCTGCTCACCGTCCTCGCCGCGGCCGCGGCCGTGGCCTCCGCCGTCCTCGCGTTGCTGCGTCAGTCGCGTGCCCGGCCCGCTGCGTCGGGGGGCTGGACGCCGCAGCAGCCCGGCCAGCCGTGGTCCCCGGCCGGCCAGCAGGCCGACTACGGGCAGCAGCCCCCGGGCCGGCCGGCCGGCCCGGAACAGCCGCCGGCCACCGAGCAGCCCGGCCCGACCCCGCCGTCGGAGGGGGATCGGGACGACGACCGGCCCGGTGGCTCGACGGCCTCCGGTGCGGGGTCCGGCCCGTCCACGTAGTCCTCCTCACCATCCGTCCGGGATCCGCCGGGCGCGGGGTCCGGCGATCCGGGCGCGGCCTTGGGACAGTGGGGGCGTGGTCTCCCTGCTCGCCCGACTGAGCCTGCCCGGGCAGCGGGACCCGGGCGCCCGCCCGTCGCGGCACGCCCCCGTCCTCGCCGCCGTGGCGGCCGCCGCCGTCACGGTGCTCGGGCTGCTCGGCGTGGGCCTCGCGTCGGTCGTGGTGCAGACGCTCGACCCGGCCGGCGGGCTGCCGGTCGCGGGCTCGGCGCGCCTGGCCGGACAGCTGTGGCTGCTCGCCCAGGGGGGCGGCCTGACGCTCGCGTCCGGTCCGCTGGTGCTCGCGCCGCTGCTGCTCACCCTCGCCGTGGCCTGGGGTCTGTCCAGTGCCGGCCGCGGCGTCGTCCGCGCCTGCGACCTCACCGACGGGCGCTCCCTCGCCGCCGTCGTCGCCGCCGCGGCCGGGACGCACACGCTGCTCACGGTGCTGATCGGGCTGCTCGTCGACGCCCCGGTGGCGCGGGTCGACCTGCTGCGGTCCGCGGTCGCCAGCGCCGTCCTCGCCGTCCTCGCCGTCGGCTGGGGGACGGCGCGCGACTCCGGCCTGCTCGACGACGTGCTCGACCGCCTGCCGGAACCGGTGCGGCCGCTGCTGCGCGCCGGAGCGGCCGGGCTGCTGACCGCGGGAGCCCTCGCCCTGCTCGTGGTCGCCGTCGCCCTGGCCGCGGACGCCGGGGGTTACGCGGCGCTGGCCGGGTCCCTCGGCGGGTCCGGCGCGGGCGCGGTGGGGCTGCTGGTGCTCGGCGTCCTGCTGCTGCCCAACGCCGCGGTCGCCGCGATCGGCCTGGCCGCCGGGCCGGGATTCGCCGTCGGCAGCGGCACCCTCGTCTCCGTGCACGGGGTCACCCTCGGCGCGGTCCCCGCGCTGCCGCTGCTGGCCGCACTGCCCGACACCCAGGCGGTGCCGCTGCTGGCCTTCGCCTCGCAGGTCCTCCCCGCCCTCGCCGGCCTGGCGACCGGGACGACGCTCGGCCGGCGGCTGGACGACACCGACGGCGGCTCGGTCGTGGCAGGGCTCTGGGGTCTGCTGGCCGGCGTGCTCCTCGGCGTCGCCTGCGGCCTGCTCGCCTGGATCGCCGGTGGCTCGCTGGGCAACGGCGCGCTGGCCGAGGTCGGGGCGCCGCCGCTGGCGACCGGCCTGGCGGTCGCCCTCCAGACGGGCGTGGCCGCGGCGCTCGCGGCCGCGGTCACCCGCTGGCGATCCCTGAGCTGAGAGAGTCCCCGGCCGCCTTGCAGGGTCCCGCCGCCGGCCCCGTCCAGAGGCTCGCCGTGAGCGTGCGAGCGGTGAGGAGGACGGGGTCCTCCAACGGTGGGGGGCAGGGGGGTCCTTATAGGGTCGCTGCCGTGCCCGGACCCGAGCAGCCCCCGCGGGCGCGGGTCGTCGTCCTGCTGTCGGGGACGGGGTCGCTGTGCGAGGCGCTGCTGACCGCCGCGGAGCGGCCGGGCTACCCGGCCACCGTGGTCGCCGTCGGCAGCGACCGGGACGCCCCGGGCCTCGAGCACGCCCGGCGCCGCGGCCTCGCCACCTTCACCTGCGCGCTGTCCGACCACCCCGACCGTGCCGCGTGGGACCGCGCGCTGGCCGCCGCGATCGGCGCCCACCGGCCCGACCTGGTCGTCTCGGCCGGGTTCATGAGGATCGTCGGCCCCGCCGTGCTCGACGCCTTCGGCGGCCGGCTGCTCAACACCCACCCCGCGCTGCTGCCGGCCTTCCCCGGCGCGCACGCCGTCCGCGATGCCCTGGCCGCGGGCGCGGAGGTCACCGGCAGCACGGTGCACTGGGTGGACGCCGGCGTCGACACCGGCCCGGTGATCGCCCAGCGGGAGGTGCCCGTCCTCCCGGGGGACGACGAGGCGCGGCTGCACGAGCGGATCAAGGACGTGGAGCGCGAGCTCCTGGTGGAGACGGTGGCGGAGCTCGTCACCTCCGGCACGACGAGGAAGAGCCCCTGATGAGCGACCGCACCCCGATCCGCCGCGCGCTGCTCGGCGTCTACGACAAGACCGGCATCGAGGAGCTGGCCCGCGGGCTGGCCGACGCCGGCGTCGAGCTGGTCAGCACCGGCGCGACCGCACGCCGCATCGCCGACGCCGGGGTGCCGGTCACCCCGGTCGAACAGGTCACCGGCTTCCCCGAGTGCCTCGACGGGCGGGTGAAGACGCTGCACCCCGCGGTGCACGCCGGCATCCTGGCCGACCGGCGCCGCCCCGAGCACGTGCAGCAGCTCGAGGACCTCGGCATCGCGCCGTTCGACCTGGTCGTCGTCAACCTCTACCCGTTCACCGAGACGGTGGCCTCCGGCGCGAGCCCGGACGAGTGCGTGGAGCAGATCGACATCGGCGGCCCGGCGATGGTCCGCGCGTCGGCCAAGAACCACCCGTCGGTGGCCGTCGTCGTCGACCCGGCCCGCTACGGCGACGTCCTGGCCGCGGTCTCCGCCGGCGGCTTCACCCTCGCCGAGCGCCAGTCGCTGGCCGCGGCCGCCTTCCGGCACACGGCCACCTACGACATCGCCGTCGCCTCGTGGCTGGGCAGCGTCGTCGCCCCGGACGACGAGTCGGGCTTCCCGGCGTGGGTGGGTGCCAGCTGGGAGCGCGCCGACGTGCTGCGCTACGGCGAGAACCCGCACCAGCGGGCCGCGCTCTACCGCAGCGACCGGCCCGGGCTGGCGCACGCCGAGCAGCTGCACGGCAAGCAGATGTCCTACAACAACTTCGTCGACACCGACGCCGCCTGGCGAGCCGCGCACGACCACACCGACCCGTGCGTGGCGATCATCAAGCACGCCAACCCGTGCGGCATCGCCGTCGGCACCGACATCGCCTCCGCACACCGCAAGGCGCACGCCTGCGACCCGGTCTCGGCCTTCGGCGGGGTGATCGCGGCCAACCGCGAGGTCGACCTCACCATGGCCGAGCAGGTCGCCGAGGTGTTCACCGAGGTCGTGGTCGCGCCGTCCTTCACCGAGGACGCGCTGCAGGTGCTCACCGCGAAGAAGAACATCCGGCTGCTGCGGCTGGCCGGGGCCGCCCGGCCGGCCACCGAGCTGCGCCCGGTCAGCGGCGGGCTGCTCCTGCAGAGCGCCGAC
>DASQNB010000496.1:0-3830 GCA_035645175.1 Geodermatophilus sp. | reverse complement strand
GATCCTCGACGGCATGCCCGCGATCAAGCGCGGCGGCCGCGGCTATCCCCGCCGCCGCCCGGGCAAGCTGCACGGAGACAAGGGCTACGACATTTCGCGGGTGCGCCGCTATCTGCGCCTCCGCGGCATCACCGCCCGCATCGCCCGGATCGGCCGCGACTCCAGCGCCCGCCTGGGCCGACACCGCTGGGTCGTCGAACGGACCCTGGGCTGGCTGCTGTCCTACAAACGCCTGGCCCTGCGCTACGACCGCACCGCCGTCACCATCACCGCGCCGGCCCGACTCGCGGTCACCCTCATCTGCGCCCGCCGGCTACCGACCGACTACAGAAACAGATCGACTTGTAAGTCAGAGGCGGCGTAGACCGCCGGTTGCTGCGTTGGCCCGTCTGCGAGATCCGACCCCGATGGGGCACATTTGGGGCACATGATCTTGTGATTGGTCTTGTTCGGCACTGATTGGCCAATGCGTGTCCTCGCAGGTCAAAGCGCCGATGCGCCTTGATCGTGCTGGTCATGGCACCCCGGTCGCACCTACTGGGACTACACCCAACTGCGGTTCCCCCGTCGTGAGGGCATGCGGATCGACTTCGTGCTGGGCTCCCCTGCGCTGGCCGCCCGGGTCGGCGGCGCGCGCATCGACCGCGAGGAGCGCAAGGGCAAGGGCGCCAGCGACCACGCCCCCGTGGTGGTCGAGCTGACCGCGTAAGGACCTCCTGCCCCCCACCGCTCGCAGGCTCGCGGCGGGCCCCTGCAGGAGGGCCGCCGGGACGGGGCCGGCCCTCACCGTGGATGAGGGCCTCTCACCGAGCCCTCACCGGCCTCTCCTCCGCCGTGGACACCGTGGGGTCCACCGTCTCGCCACCGTGGGGCGCCCGAGCCCCACCGCCGGAGGAAGTCATGCCAGCCGTGTTCGACCGCACCGGGACGCACCCGCGCCGGCCTGGCCCGACGGCGTGCGCGCCGCACTGGCCGCGACCGAGGAGGCGCTGGCGTGAGCGAGCTCGCGTGAAGCTCCCGACGGTGCAGGCAGACGTCGCCGCGCAGGGCGGCGAGCTGCGGCGCGCCTGGCCCCGCGACGCGGAGCACCTGCTGCTCGACGTCGGGCGGGACGGCGGTCCGACCGCCGGGCAGTGGTTCGCCGACGCTGACCGGGCGCGGTCGGTCGCCGACCGGACCCCGGGTGCGACGGTGCACGGGCGGCTGGTGCTGCAGCCCGCCGGTGCCGACCGGCGGCTGGCCGGCCTGCCCGGGCTGCTGGCCGAGCCGGGCACCGAGCTGCTCGCGCACCGGCCCGAACGGCGCGCGGTGGTCCGCGGCCCCGGCGGCTACACCAAGCTGGTCCGTCCCGACCGGTTCCCGGCCGTGGCCGCGGCGGCCGGGCGGGCCGCCGCCCTGCCGTTGCGGGTCCCGCTGGTGCTCGCCGCCGACGCGGGCGGGGGCCGGCTGACCACCGCGGCGCTGCCTGGGCGGCCGCTGCACGAGCTGCTGGACACCCCCGCCGCCGTCCCCGCCTGCCGCGCTCGGTGCGGCGCTGGCCGCCCTGCACGCGGCCCCGGTGCCGGCCGGCACGCCGCGGCACGACGCCGCGGCCGAGGCCGCGGTGCTGCACCGCTGGACCGACCTGGCCCGCGCGTGGGGCGCAGCGGACGTCGCGGTGCCGCCCGCGGTGCTCGAGGAGCTGCGCACCGGCGGCTCGGGACCCGCCGTCCCGCTGCACCGGGACCTGCACGACCGGCAGGTCCTCGTCGCCGACGACGGGCCGGTCGGGCTGCTCGACTTCGATCTGCTGGCCGCGGGCGAGCCCGCCCTGGACCTGGCCAACCTGCTGGCCCACCTGTCGCTGCGGCAGCGCCAGGGTCTGGTCGACGACGCCCGGCCGCTGCGCGCGGCGGTGCTCGGGGGCTACCGCCCGGAGCCGGAGGTCGCCGCCCGCGTACCGGTGCACGAGGTGGTCACCCGGGCACGGCTGGCCGCGGTCTACGCGTTCCGCCCGGACGCCCCCGCCAGCTGAGCCGGGGTGGCCGAACCCTGAAAGGACCTCGTCCTCCCCGACCTTCGCAAGCTCAGGCCGGGACCCGGGACGAGGCCGGCCGATCCTGGTGTTGCACCAGGTGATGACCACCCCGGTGCCCGCCCCCACCCGGCCCAGCGCTCCCCCGCCCACCCGGCCCGGCGCTCCCCCGCCCACCCGCCTCTGGACCCCGAAGCGGGTCCTGGTCACCCGCTCGGCGGCCGAGCGGCCGCACGGGCAGCGGATCCTCGCCCGGCTCGAGTCCGCCGGGGTCTCCGACGTCGAGCTGCTGCCCGGCGACCGGCTGCCCAACCTGCGCGGGGACGGCGACCGTGCGGCGTTCATGGCCGCCAAGGACACCCTCGCCGTCGTCGTCCCGGCGCCGTCCAAGCGCAAGCTGCAGCCGATCGCGCCGTCCGCCGACTGGCGCTTCGACCTCGCCGAGGGCTGCCCCGCGCACTGCCAGTACTGCTACCTCGCCGGCTCGCTGTCCGGCCCGCCGGTGACCCGCGTCTTCGCCGACCTCGACGAGGTGCTCACCGGCCTGGACGGCTACGTCGGCCACGGCTCGGTCACCTCCGGCACCGCCGAGCGCGGCGGCGAGGGGACGACGTTCGAGGCCTCCTGCTACACCGACCCGCTGGCCATCGAGCACCTCACCGGTGGACTGGCCGCGGCGGTCACCCACTTCGGCACCCACGACTGGCCCGGGCCGGTGCAGCTGCGGGCCACCACCAAGTTCGACGACGTCGCCGGGCTGCTGGACCTGCCGCACGGCGGGCGCACCCGGCTGCGGTTCTCGGTCAACGCCGCGTCGGTGGCCCGGCGCTTCGAGGGGGCGACGTCACCGGTGGCCGGTCGGGTCGCCGCCCTGGCCGCGGTGGCCGCCGCCGGCTACCCGGTGGGGCTGACGATCGCGCCGATCATGCCGGTCGAGGGCTGGCGGGAGGAGTACGGCGACCTGCTGGACGCCGTCGCCGCTGCGCTGCCGGCCGGTGCCGACCTCACCGTCGAGTGCATCACCCACCGGTTCACGCCCGGCAGCAAGGAGACGCTGCTGGACTGGTACCCGCGCACGAAGCTCGAGATGGACGAGGCCCGCCGCACTCCCAAGCGCGGGAAGTACGGGTCGGTCAAGCACGTCTACCCGAGGGAGACGATGACCGAGCTGCGCGGCTGGTTCGAGACCGCGCTGGCCGCCCGGCTGCCCCAGGCCCAGCTCCTCTACTGGACCTGAGGCAGCCGCTCGACGCGGCCCCTGCAGGGTCCCGCCGCGAGCCTGCGAGTGGCGGGGGCAGGGGGTCCTCTCGCGCTAGGCCGGGATGAGGCCGTTCGGGTCGAGGATGTACTTCTTCGCCGCACCCTGGTCGAACTCGGCGTAGCCGCGCGGGGCGTCCTCCAGCGGGATCACCTCGGCGTTCACCGCCTTCGCGATCTGCACCCGGTCGTACAGGATCGCCATCATCAGCTGGCGGTTGTAGCGCATGACCGGGCACTGGCCGGTGGTGAAGGCGTGCGACTTCGCCCAGCCCAGGCCGAGCCGGATGGACAGCGACCCGGTCTTGGCCGCCTCGTCGGCCGCACCCGGGTCACCGGTCACGTAGAGGCCCGGGATGCCGAGCGCACCGCCGGCGCGGGTGATGTCCATCAGCGAGTTGAGCACCGTGGCCGGCGCCTCGCGCTCGGCGTCCTTGCCGTGGCCGCGGGCCTCGAAGCCGACCGCGTCGACGCCGCAGTCCACCTCGGGCTCGCCCAGGATCTGCGCGATCTGGTCCTTGGGGTCGCCCTGGGAGACGTCGACGGTCTCGCAGCCGAA
>DASQNB010000495.1:0-2175 GCA_035645175.1 Geodermatophilus sp. | reverse complement strand
GCGAAGGTGAGGCCGGAGCGGCGGCCGTTGCGGGACAGCTCGTTGGCGAGGGTGACGTTGAAGGCGTCGACGCGGGTGGAGGGCAGCGACAGGCCGGTGTTGGTGCCCTCGTAGCGGTCGGCGAGCTCCTTGGCGACCTGGCCGATCTCGGAGTGGTCGGCGCTGGACAGCGACAGCAGCCCGACCTCCTCGTAGCCGGTCGCGCGCAGCCCCTGGTCGACCATCGAGCCGATGCCGGTGATCGTCCGCTCGCGCACCGGGCGGGTGATCATCCCGGCCTGGCAGAAGCGGCAGCCGCGGGTGCAGCCGCGGAAGATCTCCACGCTCATCCGCTCGTGCACGCTCTCGGCCAGCGGCACCAGCGGCGTCTTCGGGTACGGCCACTCGTCGAGGTCCATGACGGTGCGCTTGCCGACCCGCGCGGGGACGTCGTCCCGCGTGCGCGTGACGGCCGCGATGGCGCCGTCCGCGCCGTAGGAGACGGCGTAGAAGCGCGGCACGTAGACGCCGTCGACCCGGGCGAGGCGCGCCAGCAGCTCGACCCGCCCGCCGGGGCGGCCCTGCGCCTTCCACGCCGCGACGACGTCGGTGACGTCGCCGACGACCTGCTCGCCGTCGCCGAGGACGGCGCAGTCGACGAAGTCGGCGACCGGCTCGGGGTTGAACGCGGCGTGCCCGCCGGCCACGACGACCGGGTGGGTCTCGTCGCGGTCGACCGCGTGCAGCGGGACCCCGGCGAGGTCGAGGGCCTCGAGCAGGTTGGTGTAGCCGAGCTCGGTGGCGAAGCTGACGCCCAGCAGGTCGAAGTCGGCGACCGCCCGGTGGGAGTCGACGGTGAACTGGCCCACACCGTGCTCGCGCATCAGCGCGGCGAGGTCGGGCCAGACGGCGTAGGTGCGCTCGGCGAGGGCGTCGGGCCGCTCGTTGAGCACCTCGTACAGGATCATCAGGCCCTGGTTGGGCAGCCCGACCTCGTAGGCGTCGGGGTACATCAGCGCCCAGTGGACGGCGACGTCGTCCCACGGCTTGACCTGCGCGTTGAGCTCGCCGCCGACGTACTGGATCGGCTTCTGCACCTGCGCGAGGAGCGGTTCGAGACGGGGGTACAGCGTTTCACCGTTCATGACCGGTCCAGGGTAGCCGGGGCCCGTCGCGGCGAGATCTGCACACCGGCGGCCATCAGCGCGCCGATGACGACGAGTGCGCAGATCTCGCGGAGGGCTTCAGCTACAGCTTCGGGAAGAACAGCCCGATCTCGCGCGCGGCGGACTCGTCGGAGTCCGAGCCGTGCACGATGTTGTTCTGGACCTCGAGGCCGAAGTCGCCACGGATGGTGCCCGGGGTGGCCTTGACCGGGTCGGTGGCGCCGGCCAGGGCACGGAAGGCCTCGACCGCCCGCGGGCCCTCGACGACGAGCGCGAGCAGCGCGCCGCCGGTGATGAACTCGACCAGCGAGCCGAAGAACGGCTTCTCGCGGTGCTCGCCGTAGTGCTCCTCGGCCACCTCGCGGGTCAGGGTGCGCAGCTCGGCGGCGACCAGGCGCAGGCCCTTGGCCTCCAGGCGCGAGATCACCTCGCCGACCAGGCCGCGGGCGACGCCGTCGGGCTTGACGAGGACCAGGGTGCGGGCGGGGGTGGCTTCAGACACGAGCGCGGAGCCTACGCGGCGCCCCGACCGGCGTCGTCGTCCTGCCGGGGCTCCGGGTCCCGGAACGGGGAGCCCAGCAGCTCCTTGCGGATCTGCAGCAGGTACAGCCAGATGAGCACGAAGACGCCGCCGACGAACCACATGGCGCCGGTGAGCAGACCGGTGAGCAGCAGCGGCACCTGCAGCGCGGTGGCCACCACCAGGCCCTGCGGACGGCGCTGCACCCCGCTGGCCAGCACGAGGACGACGGCCAGCACCAGCAGCAGCGTCAGCTGCCCGCCGCCGAGGCCCGCCTCGGTCTGGGCGATGCCCCTGGGCACGAACAGGACGGCGATGCCCTCGAGCACCAGCACGGCGGCGGCGGCCCCGCGCAGCGCCCGGGCCGCCCGGACCGGGTCCGGCGCGGTCACGGCCTCGTACCACCCATGAGCGTGCGGGCCTCCCCCGCGGTGATCACGCTGCCGGTGACCAGCACGCCGGACCCGCCGAGGGCGTCGTCCGGACCGGCCTCGGCCAGCTCGATCGCCT
>DASQNB010000494.1:0-2739 GCA_035645175.1 Geodermatophilus sp. | reverse complement strand
GTCGGCGACCTCCCGGCCCGGGCGCGCGCGGTCTTCGGCGACCCGGGCAGCCGGATGGTGGGGGCGATGATCGACGCCGTGGTCGAGGGCTCGCTGGCCGACGGGGGAGTGGTGGTCATGGCGCCCGAGCCGCTGGAGGCCATGCACGAGCTGCGGGCCTTCATGTTCGAGCGGGTGTACGCCTCGGAGACCGCGGCCGGGCAGAAGCAGCTGGCCATCGACGTCACCCGCCGGCTGGTCGACCACCACCTGGCCCACCCCGGGCTGATCCCGGCGACCTACCGCGACACCTCGGCCGACCCGGTCACCCAGGTCGTCGACTACGTGTCGGGGATGACCGACCGGTACGCGCTGTCCACCCACGACCGGCTCTTCGGCGCCGACGCGTCCGCCCGCATGCGCCCGCTGCTGCGGGCCTGACAGCCCCCGGCCCGCCGTCCGTCCCGGGCCGTCCCGTCGACCGCGAGTTGCCGTTATCCCCAACAGTTGCCGCACCAGGCGACCGCAACGGCGAACCACGACGAGGACGACGAGTCGCGCGAGATCTGCACGCCCGTCGTCATCAGCGGCCCCAAGGCCACCAGTGTGCAGATCTCGCGCGGACGGAGGACCGGCGCCTCAGTTGGGGGAGGAGCCCCGACGGCGCAGGTAGCGCTCGAACTCGCGGGCGATCTGGTCCCCGTCGGCCTCGGACAGGTCGGTCTCGGTGGCCCGCTCCTCGAGCGAGCGCACGTACTCGACGACCTCGGCGTCCTCGTTGGCCATCTCGTCGACGGTCTTGACCCACTCGTCGGCCTGCCGGGGCAGCTCGCCCAGCGGCACGGTGAGCTCGAGGACCTCCTCGACCCGCTGCAGCAGCGCGACGGTCGCCCGCGGCGAAGGCGGCTGGGAGACGTAGTGCGGAACGGCGGCCCAGAAGCTGATCGCCGGCAGCCCGGCCTGCACGCAGGCGTCCTGGAAGACCCCGAGGATGCCGGTCGGCCCCTCGTAGCTGGAGGTCTGCAGGCCCCAGTGCTCGGCGGACTCCGGGTCGTAGGCCGAGCCGCTGACCGGGGTGGGCCGGGTGTGTGGTGTGTCGGCCAGCAGCGCGCCCAGGCCGACGACGGTGCCCACCTCGAGCTCGTGGCACAGCTCGATGAGCTCCTCGCAGAACCCGCGCCACCGCATGTTCGGCTCGATGCCGCGGATGAGCACGACGTCCCGGTCGGAGCCTGGTGGGCGGGCGACGGAGATGCGGGTGGTGGGCCACTCGATGCGGCGGCTCAGGCCGCCGACGAGGGAGACGGTGGGGCGGTTGACCTGGAAGTCGTAGTAGTCCTCGGGGTCCAGCGCGGCGAGCGGGGTGGCCTTCCAGGTCAGCTCGAGGTGCTCCAGCGCCCCGGTGGCCGCGTCACCGGCGTCGTTCCAGCCCTCGAAGGCGACGACCACCACCGGGTCGTTCAGCCGGGGCAGGTCCTCAGGGGTGGACTTCGGGTCGATCACCCCTGCGAGCCTACGTCGGTCACGCCGTCCGGCCGTGCTGATCGGCCCGCACGGCGGCACCGGCGTCCCCCGCGCGGGCGACCGGGCACCCCCGGGGGGCGGCTACCCTGGCTCGGTGCAGTCCCGCAGTGTGTCGACCGCCCTCCGCCCGGACGCCACGGCGGAGCTCACGGCGATGCTCGAGCGGCGGATCCTGGTGCTCGACGGCGCGATGGGGACCGCGATCCAGCGCGACCGGCCCGACGAGGCCGGCTACCGCGGCGAGCGGTTCGCCGACTGGCCCAGCGACGTGCAGGGCAACAACGACCTGCTGAGCATCACCGCGCCGCAGGTGATCGCCGGCATCCACCGCGAGTACCTCGAGGCCGGCGCGGACCTCATCGAGACCAACACCTTCAACGCCACGGCGATCTCGCTGCGCGACTACGGCATGTCCGACCTCGCCTACGAGATCAACGTGGCCTCGGCGCGCCTGGCCCGCGCCGAGTGCGACGCGATGAGCGAGCGGACGCCGGACAAGCCGCGCTACGTCGTCGGCGCGCTGGGCCCGACCAGCCGGACGGCGTCCATCTCCCCGGACGTCAACGACCCCGGTGCCCGCAACGTCAGTTTCGACGAGCTGGTCGAGGCCTACCTGGAGCAGGCCAACGGCCTGGTCGACGGCGGGGTCGACGTGCTGCTGATCGAGACCGTCTTCGACACGCTCAACGCCAAGGCGGCGATCTTCGCGCTGGAGACGCTGTTCGAGGAGCGCGGCCGGCGCTGGCCGGTGATGGTGTCCGGCACGATCACCGACGCGTCGGGGCGGACGCTGTCGGGCCAGGTCACCGAGGCGTTCTGGCACTCGATCCGGCACGTGCGCCCGCTGCTGGTCGGCCTGAACTGCGCGCTGGGCGCGGCGGAGATGCGGCCCTACCTCGCCGAGCTCTCGCGGATCGCCGACACCTACGTCTCCTGCTACCCGAACGCCGGGCTGCCCAACGCCTTCGGTGAGTACGACGAGTCGCCGGAGGAGACCGCGGCCGTCCTCGCCGAGTTCGCCGACGCCGGCTTCGTCAACCTGGTCGGCGGCTGCTGCGGGACGACGCCGGCGCACATCGCTGCCATCGCCGCCGCGGTCGAGGGCCGGGCGCCGCGGACGCCGGCGCAGGTGCGACCCGCGCTGCGGCTCTCCGGCCTCGAGCCGCTGGTCGTCGACGAGGACTCGCTGTTCGTGAACGTCGGCGAGCGGACGAACATCACCGGCTCGGCCCGCTT
>DASQNB010000493.1:0-2824 GCA_035645175.1 Geodermatophilus sp. | reverse complement strand
CCGTCAGCTCGACGACGTCGGGCGGGCCACCGCCCTGCAGGACCTCTACCGACTCGCGGACCTCCAGCGCGTTTCCCGCGGTGAGTCCCAGCGGCGTCTCCATATTCGTGAGCAGGGCCACCGTGCGGACGTCGTGGTCGGTGCCGAGCGCCACCATGGTCGACGCCAGCTCGCGCGCCCTGTCGACGTCCTTCATGAAGGCGCCGGTGCCGACCTTGACGTCGAGCACGAGAGCTCCGGTGCCCTCGGCGATCTTCTTGCTCATGATCGAGCTGGCGATCAGCGGGATCGACTCGACGGTGCCGGTGACGTCGCGCAGGGCGTACAGCTTCTTGTCCGCCGGCGCCAGGTCGTTGCCGGCCGCGCAGATGACCGCGCCCACCTCGCGCAACTGCGCCAGGTAGGCCTCCTCGTGGACGTCGGCCCGCCAGCCGGGGATCGACTCGAGCTTGTCCAGGGTGCCGCCGGTGTGGCCCAGGCCCCGCCCGGACAGCTGCGGCACCGCGACGCCGCAGGCGGCGACCAGTGGCGCGAGCGGCAGCGTGGTCTTGTCGCCGACGCCGCCGGTCGAGTGCTTGTCGGCGGTCGGCCGGCCGAGCGGGGACAGGTCCTTGCGCTCGCCGGAGTCGATCATCGCCTGCGTCCAGACGGCGAGCTCCTCGGGCGCCATGCCGCGGAAGAACACCGCCATGAGCAGCGCGCTGACCTGCTCGTCGGGCACGACGCCGCGGGTGTAGGCGTCGATCACCCAGCGGATCTGCTCGGCGCTCAGCCGCCCGCCGTCGCGCTTGGTGCGGATGACGTCGATCGCGTCGACGGTCACCGCCCGGCCGCCCTCTCCAGGTCGTCGGGCCCGAAGGCGTCGGGCAGCACCTCGCGCATCGGCACGATCCCCAGCGACACCGTCTCGATGAGCATCTCCGGGCCGCCGTGCTCCCACAGCAGCTGCCGGCACCGCCCGCAGGGCATGAGCGGCTGCCCGTCGCCGCCGACGCAGGCCACCGCGACCAGCCGGCCGCCGCCGGTGCGGGCGAGGTCGCTGACCATCCCGCACTCGGCGCACAGGCCCAGCCCGTAGCTGGCGTTCTCCACGTTGCAGCCGGTGACCACGCGGCCGTCGTCCACCAGCCCGGCGACGCCCACCGGGAACCGCGAGTACGGCGCGTAGGCGTGCGCCATCGCCTCCCGGGCGGCACCGCGCAGCCCGTCCCAGTCGATCAGGTCACCCCCGCCCGACCCACCCATCAGTGCTCCCCTCGTCGGTAGACCAGCCCGTCGGCCTTCGGCATCCGCAGGCGTTGGGAGGCCAGCGAGAGCACCAGCAGCGTGGTCAGGTGCGGGGTGAAGAAGACGATGCCCTCGGGCAGCCGGTCGATGGTGAGGAAGCCGACCAGCGCGGCGGCGGCGAGGACACCGGCCAGCACCGCCTGCACCGGCTTGCGGCGCACCACCTGGTGGACCGCGACACCGGCCAGCAGGACGGCGATGAGCAGCAGCAGGGCCACCACCGCGGTCTGGCTGCGCAGCTGCAGCGCGTCGGCGAAGCCGAACAGGCCCGCGCCGGCCGCCAGCCCCCCGGGCCGCCAGTTGCCGAAGATCAGCGCGGCCAGGCCGATGAAGCCGCGGCCGCCGGTCTGCCCCTCGCGGTAGATGCCGGCGACGAACACCAGGAAGACGCCGCCGAGGCCGGCCAGCGCGCCGGAGACGATGACGGCGAGGTACTTCAGCCGGTAGACGGGCACGCCCAGGGAGTCCGCGGCGGCCGGGTTCTCGCCGCACGAGCGCAGCCGCAGGCCGAACGCGGTGCGCCACAGCAGCAGGTAGGACACCGGGATCAGCAGGACGGCGAACAGGGTCAGCAGGCCGACGCCGCTGGTCAGCCCGCGCAGCAGGCCGGCCAGGTCGCTGAGCAGGAACCAGCCCCGGCCCTCGAGGTCGCCGAGCAGGTCCGGCCCGGAGGACAGCAGCGGCAGCGACAGGGACGGCGGGTCGCTGGCCAGGGACGGCGACTGCGTCGGGCCGCCCCCGGTGTCCTCGGTGAACAGCAGCTCGGAGAGGAAGCGGACGACGCCCCCGGCGAGGATGTTGATCGCCACGCCGGAGACGACGTGGTCGACGCCGAAGGTGACCGTGGCGATCGCGTGCAGCAGGCCGCCGACCGCGCCGAAGACCACGCCACCGAGGACCGCGCCGACCCAGCCCCACTGGTAGCCCGCCCACCCGGCGCCCCAGGTGCCGAGGACCATCATCCCCTCGAGGCCGATGTTGACCACGCCCGCGCGCTCGGACCACAGCCCGCCGAGGGCGGCCAGGCCGATGGGGACGGCGAGCAGCAGTGCCGCCGCGAGGGTCGACGACGAGGTGAGCTCCTGCTCCCCCGAGACGACCCGGACCAGCGAGAACAGCAGCCACAGGCCCGCGAGCAGCCAGAGCACCCGCCGGGCCCGGCCGCCGCCGGTGAGCAGGTCGGTCAGGGGGCCGCGGCTGGGCCGGCCGGTGCGGGTCGTTGCCGTGGCGCTCATGCCTGCACGTCCTCGGGGGTGCCGGGGGCGCCGGTGCGGACCCGCTGCCCGCCGTCCGGGCCGGGAGGCGGTGGCGCGCCGTCGTCCCCGCCGGCGTCCGGGCCGGGACCGGCGGACGCGCCGGCCCGCTCGGCCGAGCGCAGCGCCAGGCGGCGGGCGACCTCGTTGGCGATGACGACGGCGAGCACGATCGTGCCCTGGATGATCGTCACGACCGAGGACGGGATGTCGGCGAACTGCAGCGGCAGCGCGGCCCGGTCGAGGAAGGCGAACAGCAGCGCGGCCAGCGCGATGCCGATCGG
>DASQNB010000492.1:0-1825 GCA_035645175.1 Geodermatophilus sp. | reverse complement strand
CAGGTGAGAAAACCTCTCTATGAAGACGGGGGCCGGGGTCAAGGGTCCTGTCGTTCCCGCGTAGGAGCCTGGTGCCGTCGGATGCCGCGGCGGATCCAGGTGGAGCGCCCGCAGCCGCGCAGCGGCGAGGACGACCGACCTGGACCCGCGAGGGCCCGGCGGCAGGCTGACCGGCCGCGGGAGGCAGGTCTGGTGGTGGCCCGGTGCGGTGGGGACCGGCCGGGTGGGTGGGGAGCCGCGCTCATCTCTCTATCGCCTCCTCGCGGGAGGACCAGGTCGGATGGGGGGGGCTTCGCTCCGGTGGCGCAATTCAGTGGAGGGCCGTCTACGCGGCCAGAGGTTTTGCGGCGCCTGCCGGAGCGAAGGGCTTCGAGGTGGTGAGCATGTACCAGATCGCCTCGGCCAGCCGACGGGCCAGGTCGACCCGGGCGATCTTGGCGCCGCGCTGGCGGCCTAGCCGGGTCTTGGTCCGCTGGTAGCGCTCGGCGTAGGCGGGATGGTGGGCGGCGTGGGTGGCCGCCTCGATCAGCGCCCAGCGCAGGTACTTGGGGCCGTTCTTGGCGAGTGAATCGCGGTGATCCTTGCGGCCGGACTGGCGCACCGTCGGGCACAGCCCGGTGTAGCCGACCAGCTTCTTCGCCGTCGGAAACCGGGCGATGTCGCCGATCTCGGCGGCGATGGTGTAGCCCAGCACCGGCCCGATCCCCGGGGCGGTCGTCAGCAACGGCACGTAGGGATGGTCGGCGCCGGCCGTGCGCAGCGCCGCCTCGCAGCCGTCGATCTCGGCGTCGAGGCTATCGATGAGCCGCAGCGCGGCGGCCACGTCACCGGCCCACGGCTCGGGCAGCTCGAGGCCGGCCAGCAGCCGCCGGCCGGCGGCGCCGAACAGGTCCGCCACCGGGCAGGGATGGCCGAAGGCCAGCAGCGTGGCGTGAATCCGGTTCTTCAGCGCGGTGCGGTGACGCACCAGGTGCAGCCGCCACCGGGCCCGCTCCCGCTCGCCGCGCACCGCCGGGTCCGGCAGCCAGATCGCCGGCACCAGATCGCGGCGGGACAGCTCGGCCAGCACCCAGGCGTCGATCTTGTCGGTCTTGGCCGCCAGCGGGGCCAGCCCCTTGACCTTCACCGCGTCGGCGATCTCCACCTCCCAGCCGCGCAGCTCCAGCTGGTCGTGCACGAAGCGGGCGCCGGTCATCGACTCGATCGCCGCCGTCACCGGCTGGCCGAACGCCCCGACCCGGGAGGCCAGCGAGGCCAACCCGCCGCTATCCGGCGCCGCGGTGGTTACCAGCACCGGCGCGCCCGTCTCGTCCATGACATGCACATCCACACGCGTCCTGCTCAGGTCCAACCCAACGTGCAACATGAGGACCGGGCCTCCTTCCATCGCGCCTGCCGGCTCTCACACCGCAAGCGTGATCCGGGGGAGGCCCCCGTCTTCATGGCATTCAGTATCGACCCTGCCCACTTCCTGCACGAGCAGCGGGCCCAGGCCAGCCCTGACCTGCTCCGGCAGATGCTGACCACCTTCATCAACACCCTGATGTCCGCCGAGGCCGACGCGGTCTGCGGCGCCGAGTACGGGGCCCGCAGCGAGGCCCGGACCAACATCCGCAACGGCTACCGCAGCCGGGAGTTCGACACCCGGGCCGGCACCTTGGAGCTGGCGATCCCGAGGCTGCGATCGGGCTCCTACTTCCCTGACTGGCTGCTGGAGCGCCGCCGCCGCGCCGAGCGGGCGCTGACCACCGTGGTCGCGACCTGCTACCTGCTCGGGGTCAGCACCCGGCGGATGGAGAAGCTCGCCGAGAGTCTGGGCATCACC
>DASQNB010000491.1:0-7834 GCA_035645175.1 Geodermatophilus sp. | reverse complement strand
CTGCAGACCGGCGTCTGCGTCGAGCAGACCGAGCCGTGGTGCACGCCGGGCCGGTTCGGCTGGGACGGCGGCACCGGCACCAGCGCCTGGGCCGACCCCGCCCGCGACGTGGTCGCGGTCCTGCTCACCGGCCGGCTGATGGGCGGCCCGGACGACGGGCCGCAGGAGTTCTGGCGGACCCTCTACGCCTGCCTCTGAGCGGGGTGCTCTTCTGCTCGCTGCGGTGCGCACGCCCCTGTCCGCTCCCCGGGCGTTGCTAGGTTGGCGGCCGTGCTGCCGCCCTCCGGCCCCCTGGCGGGGATCCGCGTCGTCGAGTTGGCCGGCCTGGGGCCCGTGCCCTACGCCTGCCTGCTACTGGCCGAGCTGGGCGCCGACGTCGTCCGCGTGGACCGCCCGGGCGGCGGCACGCAGCTGGTGCCGCCGGAGCGGGACGCGCTGAACCGCAGCCGGCCGTCGCTCTCCGTCGACCTGAAGAGCCCGGCCGGCCGGGACGTCGTCCTCCGCCTGGTGGAGTCCGCCGACGTGCTCGTCGAGGGGCTGCGGCCCGGGGTCACCGAGCGGCTCGGCGTCGGCCCCGACGAGTGCTGGGCCCGCAACCCGCGGCTGGTCTACGCGCGGATGACCGGATGGGGCCAGGACGGCCCGCTCGCCGACCGCGCCGGGCACGACATCAACTACCTCGGCCTCACCGGCGCGCTGCACGCCATCGGGACGGCGGAGGCGCCGGTCCCGCCGCTCAACGCCGTCGCGGACTTCGGCGGCGGCGCGCTGTTCCTCGTCGTCGGCGTGCTCGCCGCGCTGCTCGAGCGGCAGACGAGCGGCCGCGGCCAGGTGGTCGACGCGGCCATGGTGGACGGCGCCAGCTCGCTGGTCACGATGGTCTACGGCCTGCTCGGCGCCGGCCGCTGGCAGGACCGCCGGGCGGCCAACCTGCTCGACGGCGGCGCGCCGTTCTACGGCACCTACGCCTGCGCCGACGGCCGGCACGTCGCCGTGGGGTCCATCGAGCCGCAGTTCCACGCGCAGCTGCTCGCGGGCCTGGGCATCGACGCCGGCGAGCACGGCGGCCAGTTCGACGTCGCCCGCTGGCCGGAGCAGCACGAGCGGATCGCCGCCGCCTTCGCCACCCGCGGTCGCGACGAGTGGGCCGAGGCCTTCGCCGGCACCGACGCCTGCGTGACGCCGGTCCTCGGGCTGACCGAGGCGCCGTCGCACCCGCACCTGGCCGCCCGCGGCACCTTCGCCGACCGCGGCGGGCACCCCGAGCCGGCGCCGGCGCCGCGCCTCTCGCGCACCCCGGGCGCGGTCCGCGGGGAGCCGCGCGCGCCCGGCCAGGACACCCGCACGGCGCTGGCCGGGTGGGGCTTCGGCGAGGACGAGGTGACCGGCCTGCTGGAGGCCGGCGCCGTGGTCCAGGCGGACTGAGGAGGTTCGGTGGACGAGGTGCTGGTGGAGCGGCGGAACGGCGTCCTGCTCGTCACGATCAACCGGCCGGAGGCCAGGAACGCGCTGGACCGGGCCGTCGCGGAGACGGTGGCCGCGGCGGTCGACGAGCTGGATGCCGAGGACGAGCTGCGGGTCGGCGTGCTCACCGGCGCCGGCGGCACCTTCTCCGCCGGCATGGACCTCAAGGCGTTCCTGCGCGGCGAGACCCCGGCCATCGAGGGCCGCGGGCTGTGCGGCATCACCCAGACCCCGCCCCGCAAGCCGCTGATCGCCGCCGTCGAGGGCTGGGCGCTCGCCGGCGGCTTCGAGCTGGTCCTCGCCTGCGACCTCGTGGTGGCCGCCGAGACCGCGCGCTTCGGGGTGCCGGAGGTCAAGCGCTCGCTCGTCGCCGCCGGCGGGGGTGCGCTGCTGCTGCCGACGCGGGTGCCGGCCAACGTGGCGATGGAGATGCTGCTCACCGGCGACCCGATCGACGCCCGGCGGGCCGCGGAGGTCGGCCTGGTCAACCGGCTCACCCCCGAGGGCGGCGCGCTGGACGGCGCGCTGGCGCTGGCCGCGACCGTCGCGGCGAACGGCCCGCTCGCCCTGGCCGCGACCAAGGCGGTGGTCCGCGGGAGCGCGGACTGGACGACCACGGAGGGGTGGGCGCGGCAGGCCGACCTCGTCGCCCCGGTCTTCGCCAGCGAGGACGCCCGGGAGGGCGCCGCCGCCTTCGCCGAGAAGCGCCGCCCCGTCTGGCGCGGTCGCTGAGGGCGTGCGCCGGCCGCGCGGACGGGCGACGGCGGTTCCGGTGCACGCGCCGCCGTCGTCCTCGTGGACCCGGTCGCGTGAGGACGCCTTCCGCGGGCCCTCCGCACGGTGCGGCGGGGCCGCGACCTGCGCAACGGCCCGGTGCGGGACCCTGACGTGTCCTCCCCGGACGGGATCAGCCAGGATGGGGCGCGTACAGGGGGAGGAGGGCCACCGTGGGCAGGCACCGGGCACATGACGCGGACCCCACCGACTTCGACGCCGCCACCAGCGCGCTCGTCGACGTCACCGGGGACTACGAGGTCGACGTCGCGCACACGCGCATCGGGATCCGTGCCCGGCACGCCATGGTGACCACCGTGCGCGGGTCGTTCGGCGACTTCGCCGGGACGGCGCACCTCGACGTCGCCGATCCGGCGGCCAGCTCGGTAACGCTGCGCATCCGGACGGCGAGCATCGACACCGGCCAGGCCGACCGCGACGCGCATCTGCGCTCCGCGGACTTCCTCGACGTCGAGACCTTCCCCGAGATCGTCTTCGCCTCCACCGACGTGGAACAGGTCGACGAGGAGACCTACACGGTCACCGGCGACCTCACGATCCGGGACACCACCCAGCCGGTCTCGGTGGACTTCACGCTGACCGGCTCGGCGAAGGACCCGTTCGGCAACACCCGGGTCGGCTTCGAGGGCGCACTGGCGATCAAGCGCAGCGACTGGGGGCTGACCTGGAACACGCCCCTGGACACCGGCGGCGTGCTGGTCAGCGACCGCATCCAGATCGAGTTCGACGTCTCCGCCGTCCGCGTCTCCTGAGGCGGGGACCCCTCGCAGCGGGGGCCCTCACCAGTCGACGCCGGCCCCCTCGGTGCCGGTGTGCACCAGCCCCCGGCCGTCGACGCGGAGGTGTTCATGACGGTCAGCCGCGGCGTGTGGACGTGCACGCTCACCGCCGCCTGCGTGCCGGTACTGAACACCTGGGTGCACGTGGTGCTGGCCGAAGTGGCGCACCCGTCCGGCGGAGAGCTCGGCGGCCCCCTTCCGGGCGCCCACCCGCTCGTGCAGCGTGCCGCGGACGACGGCGAAGGCGCCGGCCGAGCCGCCGTGGTCGTGCAGGCCGGTGCCCTGGCCGGGCAACCAGGACAGCAACCACACCTGGGCGCGCGCCAGGTCCTCGTGCAGGGACGGGTCGAGGACGTCGGCGGCGGCGTCGGCCGGGAGCAGGGCGCTCCAGCGGCTCGCGGCGCGGTACTCAACGCTGGAGCGCCAGCGGTGCTCCGCGACGGCCAGGGCGGCGGCGAGCGCGGCCGAGCCGGTGCGGCGGTCGACCGGGCGGGGCGGGCGCAGCTGGGCAGGGGACAGCAGGGAACGGGTCACGACGGGGTCTCCTGGGCAGGGTGGGATCCGGCCGTACGGGACGTCGGCCGGCGGGGCGGGTGCGCCGTCAGCGACAGGCGGCGGACCAGACCCGGCCGAGGTCGACGTGCACCCGCCGGACCAGCCGCGGACGGGCGGCGAGGAGGGTCGGGGCGGCGCGCACGGTCAATCCCTACCATGTCGATCGGGTTTGACGTCAATGGGAGCGGCGTGTCAGGGTCCCGCCGGTCCGGACCGGCACCCGGACGCGAGGAGGTCCCGTGCCGCGGTCAGCTCTCCAGCAGCACCGTGCGCAGCTCGTGCGCGCCGTCGGCCCGGGTGGCCTCGTAGAACCAGCGGGCGCCGCCCCCCGGCAGCGCGACGACGTCGGCGTAGCGCAGCCCGTGCGGCGGGTGCGGGCTCTGCAGCAGCGGCCCGTCCCCGGCCGCGGTGAACCGGCCGTCGCCGTCGGCTGCCGCCAGCCCGGTGCGCTCCTCCCAGTTCTCCGCGGCCGTGGCGCGCCCGTCGTAGAGGGCCCACGTCCGGTCGCCGTCCAGCACCACGGTGGCGAACCGGACGCCGCGGGCGTCCCAGCTCCCCGGGGTGCCGGCCAGCGCGGTGCCCCGCCAGGTCCAGTCGACGCCGTCGGGGCTGGTGGCGTGCTCGGTGGTCATCCGGTCGGTGGCGGCGGGGTCGTCGAGCGGGTGGACGCTCGCCCACAGGTGCCACTGCCGGCCGTCGTGCCGGACGACCGGGTCCTTGACCGCCTCGGTGGCGCTGCCCGGCAGCACCGTCCGCGGCTGCGCCGTCGCGAGCTCCTCGACCGTGCCGGCCTCGAGCAGGTCGACCCGCCAGTGCTTGGTGCCCGGCGTCGCGCAGCTGACGTAGAGCCGCCAGCGGCCCTCGGGGGTGTGCACCAGGGCCGGGCGCTCGAGCGACTCGGCACCGAACCGGTCCTTGCCGACGGCGACCACCGGGTCGAACCGCACACCGTCGTCGGACCGGGCCACCACGTTGGCGAAGCCGCGCCCCTCGCCGACCGGCCGGCGCAGCCGGGCGGCCAGCCACCACGTCCCGTCGACCAGCTGCACCGACGGGCCGCCGGCCCAGGAGCCCGGCCGCGGGTCCTCCGGTTCCAGCACCACCTCGGCGTCGGCCCAGAACCGGTCGGGGGCCGGCGGGCGGAGCAGGGGCGTCGGGGTGGGGCGGCTGGACACGCGGCGACTCCGGGATCGGCCGAGGGGGACGGCGCCCAGTGTGCATCCGACCGCGAGCAGACCAGGAGGACCGCCCCGTGACCGGACGCCTGCCCCAGTTCGTCATCGCCGGCGCTCCCAAGGCCGGGACGACGGCGCTGCACGCCGCCCTGGCCACCCACCCCGGGCTCTACCTCTCCCCGGTCAAGGAACCGAAGTACTACCTGACCGACGGCCGGCCACCCCCGCGCTCCCGGCAGCGCGGACCCGGCGACGCGCACAGCGCCGGCGAGTGGGTCTGGCGCCGCGAGCAGTACCTCGGGCTGTTCGCCGCCGCCCCCGAGGACGCCGTCCGCGGCGAGAGCACGCCCTTCTACCTGTACGACCGCGCCGCGCACGCCCGGCTGGCCGCCGACGTGCCGGACGTGAAGGTGGTGGTCGTGGTCCGCGACCCGGTGGACCGCGCCTGGTCCAACTGGGTGCACCTGCGCGCCGACGGCCTGGAGCCCGAGGCCGACTTCCTCACCGCCGTCCGGCTCGAGGAGCGGCGGGTCGCCGACGGGTGGGCGCCGTTCTGGCACTACCGGGGCCTGGGCGGCTACGGCGGGCAGCTGCGCGACCTGTACCGGCACGTGCCCCGGGAGCGGGTGTCCCTGCTGCGCTACCGCCAGCTGGTCGACCGCCCGCGGGAGACCCTCGACCGGGTCAGCGACTTCCTCGGCGTGGCGCCGGGCGTCGCGCACACCGTGCCGCCGGAGAACGTCAAGCCGCACGTCGCCGACGGCGCCCGCTACCGCGCTCTCTCCCGGGCCGTGCGCGCCGGCGCGGCGCTGGGCGCGTACGCCCCGCCGCAGGTGTGGCGCCAGGTGAGCCGCCCGTTGATCGCCGCGCTGCACGCCGGGCGCTCGCCCCGGCCGGCGGTGCCGGTGGAGGTCCGCCGCGAGGTGCTCGCGCCGCTGCTGCCCGACATCGCGCTGCTCGAGGAGCTGACCGGGGAGTCGTTCGCCGACTGGAGGAGCGACACCGGCCGCGGCGACTTCCGGTCCCGCTCGGCCCGCAGCACGCCGCACTGATCACTGGACATGTGCGCTGCAACCGTGGTTGCATCGGCTCGTGACCGGTCCCGGGGAGTGGGTGCTGCTGTCCTACCGGCTGCCCCGGGAGCCGTCGGGCCCGCGGACGACGCTGTGGCGGCGGCTGCGCCGGCTCGGCGTGGCCCAGCTCGCCGACGGGCTCGTCGCACTGCCCGCCGACGCCCGCACCCGCGAGTCGCTGGAGTGGCTGGCCGACGACGTCCTGGCCGCCGGCGGCACGGCCGGCCTCTGGGTCGCCCGGCCGGCGACCGCGGCGCAGGAGCGCGAGCTCGCGGCCGGGATGGCCGCCGCCCGCGCCGCCGAGTACCGGGCCCTGGCGGCGGAGTGCTCGGCAGCTGCCGCCGGGGGACCGGCTGACGGGTCGCGGGCGCTGCGCCGGCTGCGCACCGAGTTCCGCGCGATCGGCCGGCGCGACTTCTTCCCGCCGGCCGAGCGCGAGGACGCCGCGGCGGCCCTGCGCGCGCTGACCGCGGCCGCCACGGGCGAGCAGGTGACGCGGTGAGGTGGGCGACGCGCGCCGGCGTGCACATCGACCGCGCCGCCTGCGCCTGGCTCATCCGCCGCTTCCTCGACCCGCAGGCGGAGTTCGTGTTCGTCGCGGACCCGGCCGACATCCCCGCGGACGCCACCCCGTTCGACGTGCGGGGCGCCGAGCTCGGCCACGTGGGCGGGGACTGCAGCTTCGAGACCATCCTGCGCCGCCACGAGCTCACCGACCCGGTGCTGTGGCGGATCGCCGAGGCGGTGCACGAGGCCGACCTCGACGACGAGCGCTTCGACGCGCCGGAGGCCGCGGGGCTCGACGTCCTGCTGCGGGGGCTGTCGATGACCGGCACCGACGAGCAGACCCTCGCGGTCTCCGCGGCACTGTTCGACGGGCTGTACGAGTACCACCGACGCCGCCTGCTGCTCGGCCGCGAGCCGGCCTGACCACCGAGGACCCGACGTGGACCCCGCCACCCCCGCCTCCCCGCAGACCGTCGTCCCGTTTGGGCCGGCGGTGCGGACCTGGTTCCTCATCTCGCTGCAGACCTTCGGCGGCCCGGCCGGGCAGATCGCCGTCATGCAGCGCACGCTCGTCGACGAGCGGCGCTGGATCGGCCAGCGGCGGTTCCTGCACGCGATGAACTACTGCATGATGCTGCCCGGCGCGGAGGCCCAGCAGCTGGCGACCTACGTCGGCTGGCTGCTGCACGGCACCCGCGGCGGGCTGGTCGCCGGCGGGCTGTTCGTGCTCCCGGGGGTCATCGCGCTGCTGGTGCTGTCGGCGGTCTACGTCGCCTTCGGGGACACCACCGCCGTCCTCGCGGTGTTCGCCGGGCTGGCGCCGGCGGTGCTGGCGATCGTGGCCCAGGCCGTCCAGCGGGTCGCGAAGCGGGCGCTGGACAACCGGGCCCTGGTCGCGATCGCGGTCGCCGCGTTCCTCGCGCTGGCGCTGTTCGGCGTCCCGTTCCCGGTGGTCGTGGCGCTGGCCGGCGTCACCGGCTGGGCGCTGGGCCGGTGGCGGCCGTCCGCGCTGCCACGGAAGGGGAGGGCCGAGACCGCCGACGACGGCCCGCCGCCGGTCATCAGCGACGACGTCCTGCACACCGAGGCGCCGACGACCCGGCGCACGCTGCGGGTGCTGGTCGTCGGCCTGCTGGTGTGGGGGGTGCCGCTGGCCGCGGTCGCGCTGCTGACCGGCGCCGGCAGCGTCCTCACGCAGCAGGGACTGTTCTTCTCCGGCGCGGCGGTGGTGACCTTCGGCGGCGCGTACGCGGTGCTGGCCTACGTGGCCCAGGAGGCGGTGGAGACCCACGGCTGGCTGGGCCCGCGGGAGATGGTGCGGGGGCTGGCACTGGCCGAGACGACTCCCGGGCCGCTGATCATGGTCGTGCAGTTCGTCGCCTTCCTCGGCGCGTACCGCGACCCGGGCGCGCTGGACCCGTGGGCCGCCGCCGTCCTGGCTTCCCTGCTGGTCGTGTGGGTGACCTTCGTGCCGAGCTTCGTGTTC
>DASQNB010000490.1:0-3411 GCA_035645175.1 Geodermatophilus sp. | reverse complement strand
CCCGCAGGACTCGGCGAGGGATGGGAAGCGAGCCTCAGCCGGTCAGCCGGTCAGCCGGTCAGCCGGTCAGCCGGTCAGCGGGGTTGCGCGGGGTTGGTCGGGTCGCCCTGCGACGGCGGGTTGATCTTCGGCCCGGTCGTCGCCTCGGACACCTTCGACCCACCCGCGGCGGGCACCGGGTCGTCGGCGGCCGGCGCGGCCGGGTCACCGCCGGAGGGCTGGGCGCCCTCGCGCAGCGCCACCAGGCGGTTCTCCATGATCGTCACCACCTGCAGCCGGTCGGCGTGCGCCCGCTCGTACTGCAGCAGCGTCTCCACCCCCGCGGCGTCCAGCGTGCGGATCCGCGACGCCAGCCCCTGCACGGGGAGGTGGTCGTAGTCGGGCAGCGGCAGTTGGTCGTGCTCGGTCATGGCCGACCGCCTACCCCCCGCCCGCCGGATCGACACCGGGTGTGAGGGCACGGCCGGTGGGTAGGCGGCGGAGGCAGCCGGGTGTCCGAGACCGGGACGCCGACGAGCCCCACAGTGATCGAGGAGTGGTCCCACCCCCATGGACGTGTCCTTCCTGGCGCCGGTGTTCAGCGCCTCCGGGCCCTACGCCACGGTGTGCGCCGACGTCACGCACACCACCGAGAACGCCGACACCGAGCTGGAGCTGCGGGTCCGTGCGCTCACCGGGCGGCTCGAGGGCCAGGGGGCGCCCGCGGGCGTCGTTGAGGCCGTCCGCAGCCGCCTGCTCGAGGCCAACGAGGGTGGGGAGATCGCCACGCTGAGGGGCCGCGCGCTGGTCGTGGCGGCCGACGGCTCGGTCGTCCTCGACCAGCCGCTGGTCGACCAGCCCCGCCAGGAGGTCGCCGAGTACGCGCCGACGCCGGACCTGATGCCGGTGCTGCGCCAGCTGCCCGGCCGGGTGCCGCACGTCGTCGCCCTCGTCGACCGGACCGGCGGTGACATCACCTACGTCGGCCTGTCCGGTCAGGACGGCGAAGAGGAGACCGTCGAGGGCGAGACCTTCCACATCCGCAAGCTCCGGGTCGGCGGCTGGGCGCACGACCACTGGCAGAACAGCGCCGAGGAGACGTGGGAGGACAACGCCGACCGGGTCGCCGCCCGGATCGCCTCCTACGCCCGCCGGCTCTCACCGCGCTTCGTGCTCGTCGCCGGTGACGTCCGGGCCCGCAGCATCCTGGCCGAGCGGGCCGGCG
Organism: Geodermatophilus sp.; assembly: GCA_035645175.1. Classification (GTDB taxonomy): domain Bacteria; phylum Actinomycetota; class Actinomycetes; order Mycobacteriales; family Geodermatophilaceae; genus Geodermatophilus. The sequence goes on along the minus strand of DASQNB010000490.1, from coordinate 2,207 downwards.
ACGCCTGGAAGGACCTCGTCGTCACCATCGAGGAGGGCGGCCGGGCGGCCGGCGCCGACCGCGAACCGGTCGAGCGGCGCGCCGCCGAGCTGGTCGCCGAGCACGAGGCGCACGAGGAGGCCGACACCGTCGAGAAGGTGCAGGCCGCCGCGGCGCACGGGCTGGCCGTGACCGGCACGGCCTCCGTCGTGGAGGCGCTGCGCAAGAGCCAGGTCGAGACGCTGGTGCTCGCCGACCAGCCGGACGACGAGGAGCTGCTCGTCGGCCCCTCACCGCTGCTGCTCGGCGTCGAGCAGGGCGACATGGAGGCCCTCGGCGTCCAGGAGGTGCACTCGGTGCCCGCCGACCGCGCGCTGCTCGCCGCCGCGGTGGCCAGCGACGCCGGGGTCGTCGTCGTCCCCCGCTCGGCGATGCCCGGCGACATCCCGGTCGCCGCCGTCCTCCGCTACACCGACGAATCCACCCCCAAGGCCCAGTGAGGAACCCCTGATGAGCGACCCGCACCAGCCCGCCACCGCCCCCGGCACCTCGACCGGAGACGTCGACCGCCGTTCGGCGATCGCCGCGGCCCTCGGCAAGGAGGTCTGGCCGGCCGACCGCGACACGCTCGTGGCCAAGGCGCAGGAGGCCGACGCCCCCGACCGCGTGCTGGCCGACCTGCGCCGGCTGCCGTCGGACCGGCGGTTCGAGAACGTCCAGGACGTCGCCCGCGCGCTGGGCATCGGCACCGAACAGGAGCGCTTCTGAGATGACCACGCACAAGGAGCCCAGCCCCGAGGCGCTGGCGAACGTCACCGAGCACAACATCGAGACCCGGTCGCACCCGGTGCTGCCCGAGGAGGAGCAGCCCCTCGCCGACAGCGGCATGGAGGAGACGGCGGCCGAACTGATCCTCGCCGAGTCCGAGGAGCGGACGCTCAACCCCGACCCGGACGACGCCCAGGGCGGCCACCGTCGGTCCGAGGACACCGCGGACCTGCCCTGAGCGCCGCGCACGAGCACCTCGTCCAGCTGCGCTGGTCGGACCCGGACTCCCTCGGCCACGTCAACCACGCCCGGGCACTGGGCCTGCTCGAGGACGCGCGGCTGGCGATGGCCGGGGACGCGCCGGGGGACCGCGGGCTGATCCTCGCCCGGCTGGAGGTCGACTACCTGCGCCAGCTGTACTACCGGGTCGGTGAGCGGCCGTGCGTGCGCAGCACGGTGACGCGGATGGGCACCAGGTCGCTCACCGTGCGCCAGGAGCTGGTCCAGGACGACGAGGTCGCCATCCGCGCCGACGTCGTCATGGTGCTGTTCGACTTCGCCACCGACACCAGCCGACCGTTGACCGACGACGAGCGCGCTTACTGGAGCCGCTTCCAGGTGTCCTGAGGTGACGTCCTTCGCCGGGTTCGTGGAACGGCGGGTCGACGTCGGCGACGACGTCGAGCTGCGCGTGCGTCTCGGCGGCGACGGCCCGCCGGTGGTGCTCCTGCACGGGCACCCGCGCACGCACACCACCTGGCACCGCGTCGCGCCGCGGCTGGCCGCGGCCGGGCACACCGTCGTCTGCCCGGACCTGCGCGGCTACGGACTGTCGTCCAAGCCGCCGACCACCGACGACCACGCCCCCTACTCCAAGCGGGCGATGGCCGGCGACGTCGTGGCGCTCATGCGGGGTCTCGGGCACGAGCGCTTCGCCGTCGTCGGGCACGACCGCGGCAGCTACGTCGCGATGCGCACCGCCCTCGACCACCCCGGCGCCGTCACCCACCTCGCCGTCCTCGACAGCATCCCGATCGCCGAGGCGCTCGACCGCACCGACGCCCGGTTCGCTGCCGCCTGGTGGCACTGGTTCTTCCTCGCCCAGCCGGAGAAACCGGAGCAGGCCATCAACGCCGACCCCGACGCCTGGTACGGCGCGCTGGCGCCCGGACGCGCGGGTGTCATGGGGGAGGAGAACCACGCCGACTTCCGCCGGGCCATCCACGACCCGGCCACCGTGCGGGCGATGCTCGAGGACTACCGGGCCGGGCTCGGTGTCGACCGGGCCGCCGACGAGGCCGACCGGGCCGCCGGACGCCGGATCACCTGCCCCACGCTGGTGCTCTGGTCGGCCCGCGACGACCTCGAGGAGCTGCACGGCGACCCGCTGCCCATCTGGGCCCGGTGGACGGCGGACCTGCGTGGGGGCGGGCGCATCGACAGCGGCCATCACATCGCGG
>DASQNB010000489.1:0-6882 GCA_035645175.1 Geodermatophilus sp. | reverse complement strand
CGCACCGACCATGTCCGGCTGTCCGCGTCGTAGTGCGCTGCTGCCACCCGGGTGCGGAAGACGATGTCCTTGCGCAGGTCGAAGCGATCAGCGACGTACTGGGCGTACCTGAGGATCTCCGGTTGGGTGGGGTAGCGCTCCTGCCACTCGAAGTCCTGCTCCATGTCGGGGTCGAACGAGTACGAGTACGCCAGGCTCTCCACGTCGACACGGGCGCCGGGATAGCGGTTCCAGTACCACGTGCCGCCCACGTCGGTGCCGGCCTCGAACACGACGGCCGACAGTCCCATGGTGCGCAGCCTGTGGAGCAGGTACATGCCGGAGAAGCCGGCTCCGACGATGACGGCGTCGACGGACGACGGAACGGGGTGCGTCTGGGCCTGGGGGTCGGCGACGGATACGGACATGGTCGTCCTCCTGGTGCGGGGAAGGGGAGATCCGGAGAGGTACGGGGGAGGCCGGCGAGGGGTGGCCGGCGTCAGGCGGGCTGCAGGGTGGAGCGCGAGGCGAGGGGGAGATGACGTGGTCGAGGGCGGTTGCGTTGCCCGGAGAGGGCCCGCGCCCGTGAGCGGGAGGCATCCGCCTCCTCGCGACTGACGTGCGTCGCAGGCGTGGTGGTCGCGGAACCAGGCCATGCCCAGCGCGAGAGCCTGAGCTCGCTCTCCGCCATCTGTGCCGGAAGGGCCGTTGTCGCCTGGTCGGGTGCCATGGGCGTCACCTCAGGGAAGTCGAACTTCGACCGGAGAGGGTTCACCCGTCTGGGTGTGACCGTCACCACAAAGTAGGATGCATCCTGCATCAGGTCAACCCCTGAGCCCCTCCGGGGAAGCTCTGCTCCCTGGGCTGGGTGCACGGGGGGAGCGGCACTCGGCACGGGCAGGCCGGTCCATGCCGCGGCCGCATCGGCGATCGCGGTCAGCAGGCGGCGCAGGGCCGCCACGTCGGAGTCGGCCGCGGGCGGTGCCGGGTCGGGGCGATGAGACGCACGGTCATCCGCGGCCGGGCGATGCTACGAGGGGCGACATGCTGAGACGAATGAATCCCCACGGCTGCCGAGCCGTGGGGGTCCATGTCGGTCGGTGTACGAGGGGCGATACGTCACATACGCGCACGGCTACGGCCGTGTCGTGCGGTCTGCGCGGTCCCACCTGTCCCGAGGAGGTGCGGCGTGGGTCGAGAGGCTGAGCAAGGCGGGTCGGGGCAGACCTGTCTGGTGCCGTGAGGTGGGTGCCTCGGCGAGGGACGACGCGAGGACGCCGGCCCCGGCGTTCGGCGCCGGCTCCGCTGACCGATGCTGCCCCGTGGAGTCCGGAGACGTCAGAGACCGGCTGTGGCCGCCTCACACACTGTGGTGTCCTGTTCACCGGTGCCACCGCTCACCCCGACCGCGCCCACGATGACGCCGTCGGCGAGCACCGGGGCGCCACCGGCGAAGATCATCACCTTGCCGTTGTTGGACATCTGGATGCCGTAGAACTGCCCGCCGGGCATGGCCAGCTCGGCCAGCTCAGCGGTGGGGATGTCGAACGCCCGGGCTGTGAAGGCCTTGTTGATGGCGATGTCGACGCTGCCGCGCCAGGCGCCGTCCATCCGGACGTGCAGGATGAGGTCGCCCCCGGCATCGACGACGGCGATGTTCATCGGCTGCCCGATCTCTGCGGCGCGTGCCTCCCCGGCCGCGACGATGCGGCGGGCGTCGTCCAGGGTCAGGCTGGTCAGCTGCTGGGTCACGGGGATCCCTCCAGGTCGAGCGATGGCCAGGAGCCAGCGCTCGTCAGTGACTGCTCCGGTTCGGGAGTCGGAACAGGACCGGAGTACCCGGGCGGCCGCCGTGGTCAACTCTGTACCCGCTGGAAGTCGCCGATCCCCCGGGTGCCTGCGTGACCGAGGCAGAGCACGACACCATGGTGAGCGCCTTGAGCCGCATCGCCGAGCTCCCGGGCTGGTCCCGAACGACACGGGAGCCCGGCTGACACTCCTCCTCGGGCCGACGGTGCTCGACCTGATCCGAGCCGGGGCGGGGCAATGAGACGCACGGTCGTCCGCGGACACGTCAGCCAGACGTCTATCGGCAGGTGCCGGTCCACCGCCACCAGTACGTGACGGACCAGCCACCGGCTGGGCGCGCTCGGCTGTGGCCAACAGGCCGCGGTCAGGTCAGTTCGCAGCGTTCGGCGGCAGTCGCTCCTCGCCTCTGACCTGCGTGGAGGGACGACAGCGGACCGTGGCGGTCGTCGCCACAGCCGCAGGACCCCCGCTCGCCCGGCCTCTCGTGCGGCGAGGACCGTCGCGACCACGCCAGGGCAGACGAACATGAGCGCGCTCACCGGCAGGGGCAGTCCGAACCCGTGCAACTGACCCGACCCCAGCAACCAGAAGGGCAGGGAGGTCGTGAACAGCCCGGCGGCGAAGGACGTCACCGAGGCGCCCACCGATCGATCGACCCGGCTCACCGGGACCTCCGCCCTCGGCCGTCCGCGTCCGAGCCCTCGCACGAGCACGTTGGCAGACCAGAACGATCCGGTGCAGGGGAGTTCGTCCCCTGTCGGCATCGCGGACGACGCCCGGCAACGTGACGGCACCGCACTGCACGCCCTCGAACAGACCGCCGCCCGCTCCATGGCGCTCCGCCGGGTGGTCTGGGTCATGCTGCCCGACGACGGGCTCACGGCAGCGGTCCAGGCGCTCGGCGGGCAGTGCCTGGCGGGTGTGCGGGCGGGGAACCGCCCGGGGCGCAAGCGGATCTCTTGAGGGGGCCGGGCCGCGTGGACCCGGCGTGGCTGGCGCCGGGGCCGGGTCAGACCCGGTCGAGGAGCTCGCGCTCCCATGCCTCCTCGACCGGCGGGACGCGCGAGGACGGGGCATCGAGCGGGTGCGCGACCTCGTCGGCCGGGAGCCGGGCCGCGAGGACCGCCACGACCGCGAGCACCGGTGGCGCGAGGCCCGCCAGGAAGAAGGTCGCGGCCGGTCCGATCAGCCCGCTCACCGGGCCGGCCAGTGCCATCGACAGCGGCATGAGGCTCAGGGAGACGAAGAAGTCGAGGCTGGACACGCGTCCCAGCAGGGACGGTGGCACCCGGCGCTGCAGCAGCGTGCCCCAGATGACGGCACCGGCCTCGAACGTGGCACCGATCAGGGCGCCCGCGGCGACCATGAGCCAGAGACTCGTGGTGAGCCCGAAGACCACCATCGGCACGCACCCCAGCCCCCACAGCAGCAGCATCACGGTGAGGTACCGCCGGGGCAGCCGCAGCGACGCGACGACGAGGGAGCCGACCGCCCCACCGATTCCGAAGGCGGCCAGGACGTACGCGTGCTGCGTCGGCCCGCCGCCGGCGTCCCGGATCGCGAAGGGGACCAGCACCTCGAGTGGACCGAGGAACGCCAGCACCATCAAGGAGGCGAACAGCAGTGTCGCGAGCAGCCAGGGCGTGCGGACCATGTACGCGAAACCCTCGCGCAGGTCGGCCAGCACCCCGACCGGGGCAGTGCCGGCGGCCGTCATCTCGCGCCGGACCGGGGTGACCGGCAGGGCGAGGACGTAGGCGGCGGCGAGCAGGGAGACCGCCGCGGTGGCGGCCAGCGCCGCGCCGGGGGAGAGCGCGGCGACGAGGAAGCCGGCGGCGGCGGGGCCGGCCGCGTTCTGCAGGACGGGACGAGCGGCACCCTCGAGCCCGTTGACCGCCAGGAGATCCCCCTCGGGCACGAGAGCGGGCAACTGTGCCGAGTAGGCGGGGTAGTACAGCCCCGTCGCGAGCCCCACGGTCAGCGCGGCCACGCCCAGCTGCCACAGGGCCAGCGCGCCCGCCAGGGAGGCGACGGCGACCACGGCGACGGCGCCGGCCTGCACCAGCGCCACGGTGAGCAGCAGGTGCCGCTGCGGCACCCGGTCGGCGAGCACGCCGCCGAACAGGGTGCTGGCCAGCATCCCCCCGGCGGTGAGGCCGGTGACCAGCGAGAGGGACGCCGGACCGCCACCGAGGGCCACCACCTGCCAGACCACGGCGATCGCCCACAGTCCGGCGGCGAGCAGCGAGAGCGCCATCGAGGCCGCCAGCAGCCGGTAGTGCCGGTGTCGCAGCGGCGCGAGCGCCCGCGGCAGGGCGGTCATGGCAGGTTCCTCCGGATCGATCCGTCGGCTCATGGTCGGGGACGGGGACGACGACCCGCACCGGAATTTCCGTGTCCCGCGTCCGGCTCCCCGGGGATCACGGACGAAGTCGCGCTCGTCCGCCGGTAGGACCGTCACGGCCCGAGGACCCGCCCCGGCTCTGCTTCGACTCCCGCCTGCTCACCGCTCTGGTGTTCAGGGCCCGCGACGCGGGCCTCCTGCGGCCCCTCGGTCATCCTCCGTTCCGCGAGCTCGCGGTCCGCCTCCTGTCTCACGTGCACGTGGGCAGCGACCGGTTCGCGGTCGTCGTCGAGGGCACGGCCGCCGCCGGGTCGACGACGACCGCGTCGTTCACCGGCCGCGGTCAGAGCCGGGCGACCGGTCTGACCGCCGCGGCAGCAGCCCGGCTGTTGCGCACCGGACGCATACCGGCCGGGGTCCACCACCTGGAGCAGCTCGTCCTCCCGGCGGCGTTCCTCGACCGGCTCGCCAGCGACGTGCAGGACAGCTGGTCCTCACCCGACGGCACTCGACGTCGACCGGTGGGGAGCGCACGATGAAGCACCGGGGATCCTCGAGCGCACCGCGGACGGCGCGGCTCCGGCTTCGTGAGCTCCTGTCGGGTCGAGCCCGTGCTGAAGGCCGCACAGCGCGACCCGGATCGACCCCCAAGGGAGCCACGTACATGATCACCAGACCGGGAACGGGCCGTGGCGCACGCCCGGGCGGCTCGAACGAGAGCGACTCCGCGCCGACCGTCCGCCAACTGCAGCCGGTCCCCGAGGAGATCCGCGCCCTGAGCCCTCTGACCGAGCCCGGCTACGTCGACGCCTTCTCCATGACCGGTGGGATCCCCGGCCGGTCAGCGGAGCGATGGGCCCGCGCGATGTTCGAAGACGTCGCGGGCATCAACGCGCTCTGGCGGGTGCTCCTGGGCCTGCACCTCAGGGCCACACCGGACCGGGTGTCCGGATGGGACATCGCGGAGCGCGGCGAGGACTGGATCAGACTCGAGGTCGAGTCCTGGTTGTGGACCAACCACATCGTCGTCCAGGCCGATGACGAACACGTCTCGCTGGCGACGTTCATCCGCTACGACCGCCCATTGGCGTCCCGCGTCTGGCTGCCGATGTCCGAGAAGCACCGCCGAGAGGCGCCCCGCCTGCTACGGGGGGCGTGCGGGGTTCTGCAGCCGAGGACCCGCTGACAGTCCCGGGAGGTCGACCTGGACGCGGGCACCGTCGCCGGCCTGCGCGTACCGAGCAGCCCGCGGAGCGCGCCGACGGGACGTCGGGACGTCGGGACGTCGGGACTGCACACCGACCCGAGACTCGCCATCACGGTGCGCTACCGGGCCGTCCAGGCCCGACCGCGCCGAGGTCCGTTGCTGGGCGAAGGAACAGGGGGTGATCCTGGTCCATGGCGTCTCATCCGTCCTATCAACAGTCGAAGCAGGTCGCCGAGGCCAGCCGCGAGACCGAGTGGACCAGGCCGTCGTTCGGGAAGCAGCTCTTCCTCGGCGACTTCCGTCTCGACCTGATCCACCCGCAGCCCGAGCTCGGTCCAGCCGCGGTCGAGAAGGGCGAGGCGTTCCTCGCGAGCCTGCGCGCCTTCCTCGCCGAGCGCGTCGACCGGCAGCGGATCGAGCGCGAGGCGAAGATCCCCGAGGACGTCATCCGGGGCCTCGAGGACCTGGGCGCCCTCGGCATGAAGATCCCCGAGCAGTACGGGGGGCTGGGGCTCAGTCAGGTCTACTACAACAAGGCGCTGGCCATGGCCGGCACGTGGCACTCGTCGATCTCGACGCTGCTGTCCGCGCACCAGTCGATCGGTCTACCTGAGCCGCTGCGCCTCTTCGGCTCCGAGGAGCAGAAGCGCCAGTGGTTGCCCAAGCTGGCCAAGGACCACATCTCGGCGTTCCTGCTCACCGAGCCGGATGTCGGCTCGGACCCGGCGCGCATGAGCACGACCGCGGTCCCGACCGAGGACGGCGCCGGCTACCGGATCAACGGCACGAAACTGTGGGCGACCAACGGCGCGATCGCCGACGTGGTCGTGGTCATGGCCGTCGTCCCGAAATCCGACGGCCACCGGGGCGGCATCACCGCCTTCATCTGCCCGTACGACCGGCAGGGCATCACGGTCGAGCACCGCAACGACTTCATGGGGCTCAAGGGCATCGAGAACTCGGTGACGCGCTTCGATGACGTCTTCGTCCCCGGCGAGGACGTCATCGGCGGCGAGGGCAAGGGCCTGCGGATCGCGCTCACCACGCTCAACACCGGCCGCCTGTCGCTACCGACGATCTGCCTGTCGACGGCCAAGTACTCGCTCAAGATCGCCCGCGAGTGGTCGACCGAACGCAAACAGTGGGGCCGGCCCATCGGCCAGCACGACCCGATCGCGCAGAAGCTCGCCTGGCTGGCGGGCACGGCGTTCGGCCTCGAGGCGATGCTCGACGTGTCGAGCCGCCTGGCCGACGACGAGCGCAACGACATCCGCATCGAGGCCGCGCTGGCGAAGCTCTACGGGTCGGAACTCGGCTGGACCGCCGCCGACGAGATGGTGCAGATCCGCGGCGGCCGGGGATACGAGACCGCCGAGTCGCTCGCCCGGCGCGGGGAGAAGCCGGTGCCGGCCGAGCAGATGCTGCGCGACATGCGCATCAACCGCATCTTCGAGGGCTCCACGGAGATCATGCACCTGCTGATCGCCCGGGAGGCCGTCGACCAGCACCTGCAGGTCGCGGGCGACGTGCTGCTCGGCGACTC
>DASQNB010000488.1:0-4690 GCA_035645175.1 Geodermatophilus sp. | reverse complement strand
GCGCCGTTGCGCCGTTCGGTGGGGACGCGCTGCGAAGATGCAATGCGCGATGTCATGTGCGTTTCCTGTGCGCTCTGCGTCGTGCGCCGGGAAACGTCGATCCAGGGAGAAACGTGGCGGACATCGACCATTCTTGGCAAGAGTGTTTGAGATCACAGCCATTTCCGTCATGATGTCGTGACGGAGTGCAGGACACCGGCCGTACCACCTCGAAGGGAACCGGCCGGATCCGTTTCCGGGCAGTTCCGCGGTATATCGCTGCAGCTCAGTTACGTCTAGATGTCCGTGTCCACCCGATCGGGATGCCGCGGGGATCGGGTCGCCTGACGCCTGACGCGGCCACCCGGCACCGCCCCGGGCTCGCGGGGAGTCGGCCCCCGCACAACAGAATGGTCACCGGCCAACGTCACGGAATGCTGCGACAATGGCCGGTCGCCCCGGGGTCCGAGCCATTCTTTGGAATGGTCGGCTGAACGGGTCCGTCTGCCGTTGCCGGCGGCGCCCGGTGGGTGTACTGCGGGACTGGGGGTGTCGGGCGGCGCTCTCACGTGCCGCCCTCCCGAGGAGTGCCTACGCCGTCACGGTCGGTGGCCCGACGGTGAGCACCCTCCTGGGGTGGCGGACTTCAGCAGAACGGTGGAGGCGTTGGGCGCACCCGTTGCGCACAATGGAGTGTTCGGTGACGCCACCGCAGCAATGGCAGTCGCCTGGCCAGCAGCCCGGGCGGACGGTCCGCGGCGCGACCGCGGGTGCGCCCGGCCACGCTGGTGCATGCCAGGGGCGCCCAGCGGGCAGGACAGCGGCCTCAGCCACAACCGGGAGGTGCCTGCCGTGGGCCGATCGATCGCCGACCAGACCGTGGAGGAGCTCGGGGGGCCCGGCAGCGTCCTGGCCCGCCAGCGCCACGACCACGTCCAGCTGGACCAGCTGCTGCACGAGCTGGAGGGCACGACCGGCCGTGCCCAGGAGGAGGTCCTCACCCGCATCGACCGGCTGGTGTTCAGCCACGCGTTCGCGGAGGAGAGCGTCCTGTGGCCGGTGATGCGACGGGTGCTGCCCGACGGCGAGGAGCTGACCCTGCGCGTCGAGGAGGAGCACCAGGAGGTCAACGAGCTCGTCACCGAGCTCGAGACGCTCGGCCACGACGACCCCCGGCGCGCGCAGCGGCTGTCCCGGCTGGTGGAGGTCCTCAACGAGGACGTCCGCGACGAGGAGGACGTGCTCTTCCCGCGGCTGCAGGAGCAGCTCGACCCCGATGAGCTGCGGACGCTGGGCCGCCGGTGGGAGCTGGTGCGCCGGATCTCGCCGACCCGGCCGCACCCGACGGTCTCCCGCCGTCCGCCGGGCAACGTGCTCTCCGCCCTGCCGCTGTCGGCGCTGGACCGCAGCCGCGACGTCGTCGACGCCGTCGTCCGCCGGGTGCCGGCGCCGCTGGCGCCCGCAGGCGAGCTGGTCAGTCGCGGGCTGGCCGGCCTCGCCGGCCTGGTCGAGCGCACACCGCCGGCCCGCCGCGGCGACCGGCCGCCGACGTCCCGCTGAGCCGCACACCACGACGGCCCCCTCCCGATCGGGAGGGGGCCGTCGTCGGCGACGTGCTGGAACGGCCCCCTGCAGGGTCCCGCCGCGAGCGTGCGAGCGGTGGGGGGCAGGGGGTCCTTCCTCAGTGCGTGTGCCGGTCCTTCGGCTCGGCGCGGGCGTCGAGCTGGATCTCCTTCTCGGCCAGCGGCACGCCCTCCTTGAGCTCCTTGGTGCGCTCGATCTCGGCGTCGAGCTCGATACCGAAGAGCAGCGCCAGGTTGGTCAGCCAGAACCAGACCAGGAAGACGATCACACCGGCCAGGGCGCCGTAGGTGGCGTTGTAGTTGCTGAAGTTCGCCACGTAGAAGGCGAACAGCGCCGAGGCGACGCCCCAGACCAGCAGCGCCACGGCCGCACCCGGGCTGGTGAAGCGGAAGCCGCGCAGCTTCACGTTCGGCGTCGAGTAGTAGAGGACGGCGATCATCAGCGCGACCAGCACGACGACGACCGGCCACTTGGCCCAGCTCCACACGGTCACCACCGAGGCGGGCAGACCGATGGCCCCGGCGACGGCGTCGACCACCCGGCCGCTGAGCACCAGCATGGCCACGATCAGCGCGGCGAACAGCACGCCGATCAGGGTGACCAGCAGCTGCAGCGGCTTGAGCTTCCAGACCTTGCGGCCCTCGGGGGTCTCGTAGACCACGTTGGCCGCACGGGTGAACGCGCCGACGTAGCCCGAGGCCGACCAGATGGCGGCGGCGAGACCGACGATCAGGCCGAGACCCACGGGCGCGGTGTTCCCGGCCAGTTGCTCGATCACCGGGGTCAGCGTCTGCGCCGCCTGCGCGGGCACCACCGCGGTCAGCGCGTCGGTGAGCTGCTGCGGGTTGGTCAGCAGGCCGACGATGGACAGCAGCGCGATCAGCGCCGGGAACAGCGCCAGGGTGCCGTAGTAGGTGAGCGCGGCCGCCCAGTCGGTGAGGTTGTCCTCGCTGAACTCCTTCAGCGTCCGCTTGAGCGTGCCGCCGGTCGTGGGCGCCTTGTCGGCGCCCTGGGGGGCGTTGTCCAGGCGGGTGGAGTTCACCTTGTCGTCCTGCGGCGCGGGGTCGCCTGCGGCGTTGCCGGCGAACCGGGTGTCCTTGGCCGCGGCCTCGCTGCCGCGTGGTCCGGTGGAGCGGGCCATCGTCAGTCCTCCGGTCGGATGGGTGTGATCCGTCCTAGGTGCCCCGGATGATCGTGGTCCATGCCCGGTGCCGGTGTGTCGCGACCTGTCCGTGATCTCCGCGGGTCAGCGCCCGCCGGGTGCCCGGAGTCGCCCGGCCTCCTCCACGGCCCCCCGCCGGCCCACCAGCGTGACCGCCACGACGGCGGCCGCGCTGCCCGCGCCGACCAGGGCGACCGCGGTGAACGAGCCGGCCGCGGGGAACCCGGTCGCGCCCGTCCCGGCGGCGAGGACGGCGACGGTCACGGTGCTGCCGACCGCCTGGCCCACCGACCGTGCGATGGAGTTCACGGCGTTGGCCACGCCGGTCTCCTCGGGGCGGACGGCGGCGACCACGAGCGCGGGCAGCGCCGCGTAGGCCACGGTCACCCACAGCTGGGTGAGCAGCCCGGCGGCCACCACCTGCGCCGGGGTGTCCCGCAGCACCGCGAACAGCAGGAAACCGGCCACCCCGCACGCCGCGCCGGCGCGCAGCGTGGTGAGCGCGCCGACCCGGGCCACCACCCGCCCGGCCACCGGCCCGAGCAGGATGCCGGCCACCCCGCCGGGCAGCAGGTAGACCACCGCGGCCTCCAGCACCGAGGCGCCGAAGCCGTAGCCGGCGGCTCCCGGCGGCGTCTGCACGTACTGCAGGACGACGAGGAACGACGCGAACAGCCCCACGCCGGTCAGCAGCCCGGCCAGGTTGGGGACGACGACCCGAGGGTCGGCCAGCAGGGCCGGGCGGACCAGCGGCTCGGCGCGCCGCTGCTGCAGCAGCACCCAGCCGGGCAGGACCAGCGCGGCTCCGGCCAGGCAGCCCAGCGTCCCCGGCGACGCCCACCCCCAGGCATTGCCCTGCGAGACCGGCAGCAGCAGCAGGACCAGCCCCACGGCCAGCACGGCGGCGCCGGCCCAGTCGACCCGCCCCGACCCGGTGGCCGGACGGCGGGGCAGGACCACGGCCGTCAGCACCAGCGTGACCAGGCAGACGACCAGGCCGATCCAGAACGGCCGGTGGTAGTCGCCGCCGTCCCGGGTGAGCACCCCGGCGGCCACCAGGCCGACGACGCCGCCCACCGCCAGCGTGCTGCTGACCACCGACATCGCCACGTCCAGCCGGGCCGCGGGCAGCTCCCGGCGGAGCACGCTGATCGCCAGGGGGAACAGGCCGTAGGAGGCGCCCTGCAGCACGCGCGCCACCAGCAGCAGCGGCAGGGAGGAGGTGACCAGGGCCAGCAGCGTCCCGGCCGACATGGCCGTGAGGACGCCGAGCGCGACCGGGCGCTCGCCCCACGTGTCGCCCAGGCGGCCGAGCACCGGCGTGGCCACCGCGGCGGCCAGCAGGTTCGCGGTCAGCACCCAGCCGGCGGCGTTGGCCGAGATCCCGAGCTGCTCGCCGATGGTCGGCAGCAGGGGGACGACGAGGCTCTGCATCAGCGACAGTGCCGTCGTCCCGAGGGCGAGGACGGCGACCAGCACCCCGGGCCGCGGCGACCACTGCTCGTCGTCGGCGCCGCGGGACACCCGGCGATCAGACCACGGCCGCCGACGCCGGGCGCGCCCGCCCGCAGCAGTGCGGTCGGTCACAGTCGGTCAGGTGAACAGTTCGCGACGACGATTGAGACGGCGCCCTGGTGGGCAGACCCGCTCCGACGACGACGTGCCGCGGGGCCGCACCCCGCCGGCGACATCCAGCACGGAGGATTGACTGATGGTGCTGTGGCCGGCCGTGACCCTCATCGGGTTCGTGGTCCTGACCGCACTGGTGATCGCGATGGGCACCTCCTCGACGGCGCGGTACGAGCGCGAGCAGCGCGCCGCCGCTGCCGCCCCGGCCCGCCCGGCGACCCGGACCACGACCCCCGAACCGGTGGCGGCCCAGGCAGCCGTTTGAGCGCACGGCACCGCCGCGACCGAACGCGCCCCGCGACTCCTCGGAGTCACGGGGCGCAGTCGTGTCCGTGG
>DASQNB010000487.1:0-4495 GCA_035645175.1 Geodermatophilus sp. | reverse complement strand
GCCGGCCTCGAGGGCGGCGTCGTCGCGGAGAAGGTCCGCAACTCCGACACCGGCTGGGGCCTCAACGCCGCCACCGGTGAGTACGTGGACCTGGTCGCGGCCGGCATCATCGACCCGGCCAAGGTCACCCGCTCGGCGCTGCAGAACGCCGCCTCCATCGCGGCGCTCTTCCTCACCACCGAGGCCGTCATCGCCGACAAGCCGGAGAAGAACGCTCCGGCCATGCCCGGCGGCGACGGCGGCATGGGCGGCATGGACTTCTGAGTCCGGTCAGCCCGTAGCACCACCAGCACTGTCCGACAGGGGCGGTCCCGCACTCGCGGGGCCGCCCCTGTCGGCGTCTCGGGGAGGACGGCCCTCTGCAGGGTCCTTCTCCGAGCGGTGGGGAGCAGGGGGACCTTCCTCAGTCCTGGCGTCCGTCGCCCAGCAGCCAGCCGCTCGGCTCGGCCAGCCTCTCGGCCTCCGCCGGACCCCAGGAGCCGGGGGCGTAGCGGTGCACCGGCGGCCGGCTGTCCTGCAGCGGGGCGAAGGCCCGCCAGGCGCTGGCCAGACCCTCGCTGCTGGTGAACAGCGACCGGTCGCCGACGAGGACGTCGTGCAGCAGGGAGACGTAGGGCGGCAGCGGCGTCCCGCCGGGGACGTCGGCCAGCTGCAGGGAGGCCGTCGCCGTGGCCAGGGTGAGGTCGGGGCCGGGCTCCTTGGCGACCACCTGCAGGTCCACCGCGCCGGACCCGGACAGCGACAGGGACAGCACGTTGCCGTGCCCCGGGGTGTCGGTCACCGGCCCCTCCGGACGGCGCAGCAGCAGGCTGACCCGCTGCTCGCTGGCGGCCATCCGCTTGCCGGTGCGCAGCACGAACGGGACGCCGTGCCAGCGGTCGGTGTCCACCCACAGCCGGGCGGCCACATAGGTGTCGGTCTGCGAGTCGTCGGCCACGCCCTCGATGCCGGTGTAGCCGTCGAACTGGCCGAGCACCACCTCGTCGGGGTCCAGCGGGCGGAAGGCGGCGAGCACCCCCTCGCGCGCGGCCTGCAGATCGGCGGGGGAGAAGCTGACCGGCGGCTCCATCGCCACCTCGGCGGCGAGCTGGAACAGGTGGGTGACCAGCATGTCGAGGGCGGCGCCGGTCGCGTCGTAGAACTCCGCCCGCCCTGCTACGTCGAGGTCCTCGGGGACGTCGATCTGCACCTGCGCCACGTGGTCGCGGTGCCACACGTGCTCGAACAGCCCGTTGGCGAAGCGGAGCACGTGCAGGTCCTGGGTGCCCTCCTTGCCCAGGAAGTGGTCGATCCGGAAGACCCGGTCCTCGTCGAGCACCGAGTGCACCAGGTCGTCGAGCTCGCGGAAGCTGTCCGTCGACGTGCCGTAGGGCTTCTCGTAGACGACCCGGGCGCCCTCGACCAGGCCGTGCTGCTGCAGGCCCCGGGTGAGCTTCTCGAAGGCCTCCGGCGGCGTGGCGAGGTAGTGGACCAGCTGGGGCTGCCCGCCGAGCTCCTCGCGGACCTCCGCCAGGACGTCGAGCAGGCTGCCGGGGTCGGACTCCTCGAAGCCGCCGCCGGCGAAGCGCAACCGGCCGGCGAAGGACTCCCACGGGCCCTCCGCGTCGTCGCCGGCCTCGCCCAGCGGGCCGAACTCGGTGAGCGCGTCGTGCACGCGCCCGGCGAAGTCCTCGTGGGACACGTCGCCGCGGCCGTTGCCGACCAGCCGCCAGTCCTGCGGCAGCAGGCCCCGCTGGGCGAGCTCGTAGAAGGCCGGCAGCACCATGCGGCGGGCCAGGTCGCCCGTGGCGCCGAAGAGCACGAAGACGGTCGGCGGGAGGTCGGTCACGTGTCCTCCTCGTTGGCGCTCGTCGGACCCGTGCCCGGCGGTGCTGTGCTGCTGCACGACCTCGCGAGCTCGGTCATCGGGGTCCTCTCGGGCGGGTACGGGCACACGAGTCCTGTGCCCGCGCACCGGGGGAGTCACGCGTGCAGGCCGAGGGCCCGCCACCGGATGGTGACGGGCCCTCGGGGTGTGCGGTGTGCGGCGGTCGACCCGCCGGGGTCACGCTCGGTGCATCAGCGGGACCGGGTCACCGTCGTCGTCAGGCTGGCGCCCGAGTCCGAGGTGACGGTGATCCGGTTGTCGGTCGGGAGGACCGGACCGTTGCGGAGGTCCACCGACCAGGTGCCGTCGGCCGCCACCGGGACGTTGAGCTGGATGGTCAGCCCGGTGGTGGTCCTGATGTGCACCCGGTTCGCCGTGGTGTCCTGCGCGGTGCCCGAGATCCTGTACTCCCGCCGGTCGGCGCGGTACTGGGCCCGGCTGACGGTCACGACGTCCTTGGGGACGACGGACGTCGGGACGCTGGTGGCGAAGGTCCCCGCCGGCCCCCGCAGGTCACCGGTCTTGGCGAACACCGCCAGGTTGTAGGTGACCCCGTTGAGCAGGCCGCTGATCGAGCCGTTGGTGACCGCCCCGACCGAGGCCGTCACCGGGCGGGCGGCGGCGTTGGTGGTGCGAGGCGCCGGCGTGGCCACGATGTCGTAGCCGGTCACCGGGCTGGCCGCGTTGCCGGCCTGCGCCGCCTGCCACTCGAGCGTGGCGGACTCGTGGCCGGACAGGACCCGGGTCACCGTCGCGGCGGCCGGGGCCACGGGCGCGGCCGTCGTCACCGTCGCCGTCCCGGCCGTGGCGCTGGCACCCACGGCGTTGTTCGCCGTGACCGACACGGTGTAGGCCGTGCCCGCGGTGAGCCCGGTCAGGGACCCGGTGGTCGCCGGGGCCTGCACGGTCACCGGGGCGGGGACCGCCGCACCGGCCACGTCGGAGGCCGCGGTCAGCACGTAGCTGGTCGCGCCGTCCGACGCCGTCCAGGTCACGTCGACCGCACCGGTCGGGGCGGCCGTCGCGGTGACGCCCGCCGGAGCCGCCGGCACCGTCGCCGGGGTCTCGGCGCCACCGCCGGTGCCCCCACCGCCGGTGCCACCGCCCCCGGTGCCGCCGCCCGTCGACCCACCGGGGCCGGGCACGACCGTGCCGGCGGGCAGGTCCACGGTGCCGAGCTCGTTCACCGGGCTCCACTGGCCGTTGAAGGCCTCGATGGTGACGGTGTAGAAGCCCGGGTCCAGGTTGGTGATGGTCGCCGAGTTGCTGCCCTCGGCAGCCCCCTTCCGGACGGCGACCTCCTGGCCGAGCGCGTCGTTCACGGCCGCCACCCGGTAGTTGGTGACCGGGTTGCCGTCGGCCGGCTGCGCCGGGGTGTCCCAGGTGACGGTGACCGAGTCGGCCGTCGCGCCCAGGTCGGCACTGGCGGGCGGCGTCGGCGGCTGGGCGCCGGGACCGGCCGGGCAGCCACCGAAGCCGGGGCCGTCGCTCTCACCGAACTCGTACTGCGTGAGGCCGAGCAGGAGCTCCTCGCCCGGGCCGTTGGCCAGCCAGCTGACCGCGACGTGCTCGCCGGCCATGACCAGGGCCTGGTCGGACGCCGACTGCAGCCCGAAGACGACCTCGAACTGGCCGTTCGCGGCCGTGCCCTCCACGGTGTACCCGGTGGGGGCGGGCTCGCCGGCCTCCGGACCGGCGGCCGACCAGCCGATGGCGCGCTCGCCGATGGCGGTCTGGATGCCGGGGTCGCGGCCGCGCATGTCCGGGTTGACGACCTCGACCTGGAGACGGTCGGTGCTGACGTCCGAGCCGTAGGTGCCCGTGATGGTCACCGTGCCCTCGACGTCGCCGGCCACGGCGGTGGCCGTGACGGGACTCGCCGTCACCGACGTGATGACCGCCGAACCGACGGTGGCGCCGTCGACGAAGGCGCTCTCGCTGAAGGCGACCTCGACCAGGTCGCCGCCCCGGATGTTGGGGGTGACACCGATCCAGCACTCGCCGCCCGGGTGGTTGAACTCGAGGAACCCGGTCTCGTCGATCGTGCCCTCGCCGATGCCGACGACCTGCCCACCGCGCTTGACGGTGACGGTCGCGCCCTCACCGGCCTGGGCGGTGTAGCCCTCCAGGGCCACCATGTCGCGCTTGGCGAAGATCTCGATGTTGCCGGGGCCCAGGGGCGGGTTCTCCGCCTGGGCGATCCCGCCGAAGGTCACCGCAGCGCCGGTGACCGTGACGGCGGCCAGGCCGCCGGCGATCAGTCGCTTGGGGGATCGGGGCGCTCGCGACGCGGGGGGAACGACAGCTCCGTGCCCACCCCCGCGACCGCCGTACTGGGTCGGTCGTGTCCTGGTCATCGCCTACTCCGCAGTCGCGCCGTGCCCGCACACCGCGGGCCGGTCTCGTGGGGGAGACGGTCGTCGGGCTGCGGCCGCGCGGGCAGCCGTGGGGAGGGGGAGCCGATCCCCCCAATCCGGGGGCACCGGGGCCCGCGTCGGCAGCGGGCGGGACGGGTAGGCGGCTGCCCGTGACGGTGGTCATCGGGACGTCGGGCTGGCAGTACCGGGACTGGCGCGGCCGCTTCTACCCGCAGCGACTGCCCCAGCGGCTGTGGCTCGAGCACCACGC
>DASQNB010000486.1:0-2820 GCA_035645175.1 Geodermatophilus sp. | reverse complement strand
AGGTGGTCGAGGTCGACTGGCCGGAGTTGAGGTCCTGGCCGGCACACGGGCTCGTGCGCACCCGCCGCGACCTCGACGCCGGGCTCGCCGCGCACGCCGTCGCGGCCGGCGCCCGGCTGGTGCAGGAGGTCACGGTCACCGGCCCGCTGCTGGACGACGCCGGCCGGGTCGCCGGGGTGCACGCCGAGGAAGGGCCGGACCGGACGCCGGCCACCTGGCGCGCGCCGCTGGTTGTCTCCGCCGAGGGGCTCTCCGGCCGGCTGGCCAAGGCGCTGGGCCTGCTGCGGCGCGAGGACCGGCCGCTCGGTGTCGCCGTCCGCCGGTACGTGTCCTCGCCGCGCACGGACGACGAGTACCTCGACATCTCCTTCGACCTCTCGCCGTCCGGGCCGAGTGCGGACTCGATGCCCGGCTACGGCTGGGCCTTCGGGATGGGCGACGGCACCAGCAACGTCGGCTTCGGCCTGCTCGACACCCGCCGCGGCAGCGGCGCGGAGCCGCGGGCGGTGCTGCGCGAGTGGCTGGCCACCCTGCCGCCGGAGTGGCAGCTCGGCGAGGAGCACGCGGTCACCCCGCTGCGTGGCGCCGGCCTGCCGATGGCCCTGCACCGCGGGCCGGCCTACACCCGCGGCCTGCTCCTCGCGGGCGACGCCGCGGGCACGGTCAACCCGTTCAACGGCGAGGGCATCAGCTACGCGCTGGAGACCGGCCGGATGGCGGCCGAGGCGGCGGTCGAGGCCCTGGCCGCCCCCGAGGGCCCGGCCCGCGAGGCCGTGCTGCGCCGCCACCCCGCGCGGCTGCGCGAGGAGTACGGCCGCCACCACCGGCTGGGCACCGGCTTCCTCGCGCTGCTGGCCAGGCCCGACCTGGTCCGCTTCGCGACGGCGCACGGGCTCAAGCGGCCGGCGCTGGTGGCCAGGGCGCTGCGGCTCATGGGCAACCTCTCCGACGGCCGGGACGGCGACCGGTTCGACCGCGCCGTCGCCGTCCTCACCCGACTGGCCCCGGCGGTCTGACGTGGCCCTTCCCGACCAGACCCGCGACGGCGAGAGGTAGGCGCTGGTGCTCTCCGTGTACGTCCCGATCGTCGGGCTGTTCGCGCTGGCCGCGGCCTTCGCGCTGTTCTCGGTGGCGATCGCGCCCTACGTGGGCCCCCGCCGGTACAACCGGGCCAAGCTGGCCGCCTACGAGTGCGGCATCGAGCCGGTGGACCAGCCGCTGACCGGCGGCCGCTTCCCGATCAAGTACTACCTCACGGCGATGATCTTCATCGTCTTCGACATCGAGATCGTCTTCCTCTACCCGTGGGCCGTCGCCAACGACGCGCTGGGCGTCTTCGGGCTGGTCGAGATGGTCGTCTTCATCGGCACCGTGTTCATCGCCTACGTCTACGTGTGGCGACGCGGCGGCCTGGACTGGGACTGAGGAGCAGGCGATGGGACTCGAGGAGAAGCTGCCGAGCGGCGTCCTGCTGACATCGGTGGAGAAGCTGGTCAACTGGACCCGCAAGTCCTCGCTGTGGCCGGCCACCTTCGGGCTGGCCTGCTGCGCGATCGAGATGATGGCCACCGGTGCCGGCCGCTACGACCTGGCCCGCTTCGGCATGGAGGTCTTCCGGGCCTCGCCGCGGCAGGCCGACCTGATGATCGTCGCGGGGCGGGTCAGCCAGAAGATGGCGCCGGTCCTGCGCCAGATCTACGACCAGATGCCCGAGCCGCGCTGGGTGCTGGCCATGGGCGTCTGCGCCAGCTCCGGCGGGATGTTCAACAACTACGCGGTCGTGCAGGGCGTCGACCACGTCGTCCCGGTGGACATGTACCTGCCCGGCTGCCCGCCGCGGCCGGAGATGCTCACCGACGCGATCCTCAAGCTGCACCACAAGATCATGAACGAGCCGCTGGGGCCCCGGCGGGCGCGCGAGCTCGAGCAGGCGCGGGCCGAGGGTCGGGCGGTGGACCCGCTGGTGGAGATGCCGTCGACGGTGCGCGTGGACAAGGAGAAGCGCGCGGCCTACGAGCGGGCCGCCGCCGAGCGGCGCACCGGCCAGTTCGCCATCGAGCAGCGCGGCGGCAACGCCGTCCTGCTGCCCGAGCCGTACGTGCGGAACCAGCGATGACCGGCCCGGGGGACCGCAGCGGCGAGGACGCCGCCCAGGGCGCCACCGCGCCCGGCGGCGGGTTCCGCAAGGGCGCGTTCGGGGTCACCGGCAGCGGCGACACCTCCGGCTTCGGCGGGCTGGTGCGCGTCGAGCCCGGTGGCGCGGTCGCGCTGCACACCACCGACCGGCCCTACGGCGGGTACTTCGACGAGGTCACCGACGCGCTGGTCGAGGCCCTCGGCCCGGCCACCTACGACGCCGCGGTGCAGCGGGTGCTGGTCGACCGCGGCGAGATCACCTACTTCGTCGCCCGCGAGCACCTGCTGACGATGGTCCGCGCGCTGCGGGACGACGAGGCGCTGCGTTTCGAGCTGTGCAGCAGCGTCTCCGGTGTCGACTACCTCGACAGCGGTGGTCCGGCGGCCGAACCCGGCCGGCCGCGGCTGCACGTCGTCTACCACCTGACCTCGATGACCTACCGGCGGCGGATCCGGCTCGAGGTGGCGGTCACCGCCGAGGACCCGCACGTCCCCTCGGTCACCTCGGTCTACCCGACGGCGGACTGGCAGGAGCGGGAGACCTGGGACATGTTCGGCGTCGTCTTCGACGGCCACCCGGCGCTGACCCGGGTCCTCATGCCCGACGACTGGGACGGCCACCCCCAGCGCAAGGACTACCCGCTCGGCGGGGTCCCGGTCGAGTACCACGACGCCACCATCCCG
>DASQNB010000485.1:0-1884 GCA_035645175.1 Geodermatophilus sp. | reverse complement strand
GAGCGCCAGGTGTAGGAGGCCAGCACGCGGCGGCGCCCGGCCCGGCCCAGCTGCTCGGCCAGCGACGGCGAGTCCAGCACCAGCTGCAACGCCGCGGTCAGCTCCCCGACGTCCCCCGCCCGCACCCGGACGCCGGCCTTGCTGCCCACCACCTCCGGCAGCGCCCCGGCGTCGGTGGTGACCAGCGCGGTGCCGCAGGCCATGGCCTCGATCGCCGGCAGCGAGAAGCCCTCGTACAGCGAGGGGATGGCGACGACGGCGGCGCCCTGCAGGAGGCGCACCAGGTCGGCCTCGGGCAGCGGGCCGGTGAAGCGGACGGCGTCGTGCAGCGCCAGCCGGTCCAGCGCGGCCTCGGCCGGGCCGCCGGGCCGCGCGGTGCCGACGACGGTCAGCCGCACCGCCCGCTCGGTGCGCAGCTTGGCCACCGCCTCGAGCAGGTGCACCAGGCCCTTGAGCGGGACGTCGGCGCTGGTGGTGACCACGATCGAGCCCGGGTCCCGGGGACGGTCGGCCGGCGGCGGGGTGAAGACGTCGGGGTCGATGCCCACCGGGACGACCCGGACGTCCCCGGCCGGGACGCCGAGGTGGGTCTCGATGTCGCGGCGGGAGTTCTCCGAGACCGTCGTGACGCCGTCCAGCTGCGGGGCCACGCGGGCCTGCATGCCGGTGAAGGCGTACCAGCGGCGCAGCGTGAGCCGCCGGCGCAGGGACGGCGCGGCGGCCAGCTCCAGGTCGCGGTCGATGGCGACCGGGTGGTGCACGGTGGCCACCGTCGGGACGCCGGCGCGGGTCAGCTGCAGCAGGCCCGAGCCCAGGCACTGGTTGTCGTGCACGAGGTCGAACTCGGCCGCCCGGGGGAGCAGCAACCGGGCCGCGCGGAGGCTGAAGGTCAGTGGCTCGGGGAAGCCGGCGGTGCACATCGTCGCGTACTCGAGCAGGTCGATCCGGTCGCGGAACTCCGAGGGCCGCGGGGTGCGGAACGGGTCGGGCTCCCGGTAGAGGTCCAGGCTGGGCAGCCGGGTGAGCGGCACGCCGTCGTCCAGCTCGGGGTAGGGCTGTCCGCTGACCACGGTGACCGCGTGGCCGAGTGCGGTGAGCTCGCGGGAGAGGGCCCGCACGTAGACGCCCTGGCCCCCGCTGTGCGGCTTGCTGCGGTAGGACAGCAGTGCGATGCGCAACGGCCGTCCCATGGTCGGCGACTCTAGCCAGCCCTCGTTCCCGCCCGTTGCCGCGGCCCGGGCTGCGCGACCGCGGCGGCTCCTGACAGGATCGCGGCCGTGCTGCGCCACGTCGTCCTGTTCACCTGGTCCGACGACGCCGACGAGGAGCGCCGGGAACAGACCCTGGCCGCCCTGCGCCGGCTGCCCGAGGAGGTGGGCGGGATGACGTCCTTCGCGGTCGGCCCGGACGCCGGGCTGCGCGAGGGCAACGCGCACACCGCCCTGGTCGCCGACTTCCCCGACGTCGCGGCCTGGCAGCGCTACGCCGACCACCCGGTGCACCTGCAGGTCATCGCCGACCACGTCAAGCCGATCCTCGCCGCACGAAGCGCCGTCCAGTACGAGGTCTGAGAGAGGGCCACCCTTCCCCCCACGCCTCGCACGCTCGGCGCGGGACCCTGAAGGGTGGCCGCTCTGCCCCGCCGCCACTCGTGCGAGGACCCCCTCCTCCCCACCCCTCGCAGGCTCAGGGCGGGACCCGGGACGGGGCCGTGGCGAGACCCTGCAGGAGGGCCGCCGTGCACCTGCCGCACGGGGGCTACCGTCGGGCGCATGACGAAGGACCCCGTCCTCCCCGAGAAGGACCCCGCCCTCCCCAGCCTTCGCAGGCTCAGGCCGGGGCCCGGGACGGGGCCGATCGGGCTCGGGGCGGTGCCCTGGACGG
>DASQNB010000484.1:0-5040 GCA_035645175.1 Geodermatophilus sp. | reverse complement strand
GTCCTCCCGTCCAGGGCCCCGGCACCAGGACCTCCGCCGTCCTCCCGACTCGACCGCCAGGCCGTTCATCGGGGACCCGGGGACGACGTCGTCCACCCGGTCGCGCTTCCTGCGCCTCGGACCACAGAGCGGGGGCTGGCGGACGGCCGTTCCGGGCCGGGCTGTCCCGACGTGTGCTGACGGCTCGCGCCGCCCGCGGTAGCCTCCCGCTGCGTCGGCCGGCCGGGTCCCGCCCCGCCGACGGTCTTCGCCGGCGCGTGCGAGCGCATCAGGCCACCCCGCGGGGACGGAACTGGACGCTGACCCGGGGGCCGACGGGTCCGGTCGTCTTCGGGATGCAGTGCTCCCACGTGCGCTGGCACGAGCCGCCCATGACGACCAGGTCGCCATGGCCCAGGGGGAAGCGCAGGCCCTCGCCGCCCCCGACCGGGCGGAGCAGGAGTGGCCGCGGGGAGCCGAACGACACGATGGCCACCACCGTGTCGGCACTCCGGCCACGGCCGAGGCGGTCGCCGTGCCAGGCGACGCTGTCCCGGCCGTCGCGGTACAAGCACATGCCGGCGCTGACGAACGGCTCCCCGAGCTCCGGGCCGTAGTGCGCGTTCAGCGCGTCCCGTGCCGAGGTCAGCAGCGGGTGCGGCAGCTGCTCGTCACCGCCGTACCACCGCAGCAGCCGGGGGACGGCGACCTCGCGCTCGTACATCTGCCGCCGGTCCGCACGCCACCCGATGTCGCCGAGCAGCACCTCGAGGACCTCGTCGGACCCCTCGACCCAGCCGGGCAGGTGGTCGACCCACGCGCCACGGCTGAGGTGGTGGCGGGTGACGGCCAGGGGGCCGAGCGAGGCCTCCTCGGCGAGGTCCCACATCGACGGCTGGTGCGCGAGCGACATGGCCGGAGGCTACGCCGGATCGAACACGTGTACGACCCCTCAGGCCGTCAGGGCCAGCGCGAAGGGCAGGACACGCGAGGCGCCGGCCAGCCGCAGCTCCCGGCCGGCGACGGTCATCGTCCAACGCGAGTCGGCGAGGTCGTCGACCAGCAGCACCGGCACCGGGCCGAGCTCGGCCAGCCGCTCCCGCAGCTCCGGGCCGACGACGATCCGCTGCCACACCCCCGCCAGCCGGAAGGCGCTGTTGCCGCCGGGCTGGCCGGTCGGCCCGCCGTGGGCCAGGGAGAGCTCGCCCAGGTAGGGCAGCCGGCCGAGCCCGGCCAGACCCTGCGCCAGGCCGGTGACCAGCCGCGGGCGCCGGCGGGAGGGGACGGCGACCACCGCGGCGGGGCGCTCGGCCCAGTCCCACGCCCCGAGCACCCGCGCGCACGCACGCAGCAGCTCCTCGTCGGGCGGGACGTCGGAGGGCGCCCGCCGCACCGGCACCTCGAAGGCGGCGTCCGGGTCCTCCTCCAGGCCCGGGGCCTCGAGGTCGACCACGCCGCCGACGCCGTCGTCCCCGAGCAGGGTGCGCAGCCGCTGGCCCCAGCCGAGGTCGGTGAGCCGGGCGACGGCCCGGCCCGGGTCGAGCTGCTCGGCCGGCGCGATCTTGCCCTTGACCTCGACGCCGAGCCGGTCGGCGCCGGTCGGCCACTGGGCCCGCGGGGCGAGCTCGACGCCGGGCCGGTCGAGCGCGGCGGAGGCCGCCGCGGTCGCGCCCTCAGGGACGTCGGCGGAGTACCAGGGACCGGCGCAGACGTCGCAGCGGCCGCAGGGCGCGGCGGTCGGGTCGTCGAGCGCCTCCTGGAGGAAGGCCATCCGGCACTGCGCCTCGTCGACCGGGCGGGCGTAGGCGATCATCGCCCGCTGCTCGGCCTCTCGGGTCCGGGTGACGCGGGCGTACCGGTCGGCGTCGTAGACCCACGGCCGGCCGGTCGACCGCCAGCCGCCCTGCACCCGCTCCACCGCGCCGTCGACGGCGAGCACCTTGAGCAGCAGCTCCAGCCTCGACCGGCGGACGTCGGCCACCGTCTCCAGCCGCGCCACCGACCACGCCTTCCCGTCGGCCATCGCCGTCAGCACCGCAGCGGCGTGGTCCTCCCGCGGCATGGAGGAGGTGGCGAACCACTGCCAGATGGCGAGGTCCTCGGGGCCGGGCAGGAGCAGCACGTCGGCGTGCTCGACGGCGCGGCCGGCGCGGCCCACCTGCTGGTAGTAGCTGACCGGCGACGACGGCGCCCCCAGGTGGACGACGAAGCCGAGGTCGGGCTTGTCGAACCCCATGCCGAGCGCGGAGGTGGCCACCAGCGCCTTCACCCGGTTCTCCCGCAGCGCCTCCTCGGCGTCCTTGCGGTCCGCGTCGTCGAGGCGGCCGGTGTAGGCCCGCACCTCGTGGCCGGCGTCGCGCAGCAGCGCGGCGGTCTCCTCGGCCGCCGCGACGGTGAGCGTGTAGACGATGCCGCTGCCCGGGAGGTCGCCGACGTGGGCGGCCAGCCAGGCCAGCCGAGCCCGGTCGGTGGGCAGCCGCAGCACGCCCAGGCGCAGCGAGTCACGGGCCAGCGGGCCGCGCACCGTCGTCACCGAGACGCCGCCGGCGCCGAGCTGTTCCGCGACGTCGGCGACCACCCGCTCGTTGGCGGTCGCCGTGGTCGCCAGGACCGGCGTGCCGGCCGGCAGGGTGCCCAGCAGGTCGCGGATGCGGCGGTAGTCGGGACGGAAGTCGTGCCCCCAGTCGGAGACGCAGTGCGCCTCGTCGACGACCAGCAGGCCGCAGCGGGCGACCAGGCCGGGCAGCTGCTCCTCGCGGAAGCGCGGGTTGGTCAGCCGCTCGGGGGAGACCAGCAGGACGTCGACGTCGTCGGCGGCGAGGGCCGCGGCGACGTCGTCCCACTCGGTGGCGTTGGCGCTGGAGATCTCGACGGCGCGGATGCCGGCGCGCGCGGCGGCGGCGACCTGGTCGCGCATCAGCGCCAGCAGCGGGCTCACGAGCAGGGTGGGCCCGGCGCCGCGGCGGCGCAGCAGCGCGGTGGAGACGAAGTAGACCGCCGACTTGCCCCAGCCGGTGCGCTGCACGACCAGGGCCCGCTCGGCGCGCTCGACCAGCGCGGCGACGGCGGCGTCCTGACCCTCGCGGAACGCCGCGTCGGGACGGCCGGTGAGCCCGCGGAGGACCTCGAGGGCCTCGACGGCGAGGTCGGACGTCGGCGCGGCGGTGCTCATGGGGTCCGACAGTAGGCAGCCGGGACGACAGGACAGCTCGGCGCGCGCGGGCTGGGGACGGAGGGGGACAATCCACAGACCATGCGACCACCGGACAACCACGTGCACACCAGGTGGTCCTGGGACACCGCCGAGTCCTCCACGATGGTGCGCGCGTGCGAGCGGGCGGTGGCCCGGGGCCTGCCTGCCATCGCCTTCACCGAGCACCTCGACTTCACGACGTGGACGCCGGAGGACCGGGCGACCGCCGACGGGCTGGTCGACCGGCACGCCTCCCGCCACCTGCCGATCGACGTCGAGGGCTACTACGCCGATCTCGAGGAGTGCCGCGAGCGCTTCCCCGAGCTGCGGATCTGGTCGGGGGTGGAGACCGGCGAGCCGCACCTGTTCGCCGCCAGCGTCGCCGCCCACCTGCGCGACTCCCCCGTCGACCGGGTGCTCGGGTCGCTGCACTCGCTGAGCCAGGACGGCCGGCTCTACGGCGTGGGCCGGCTGCTCTATCCCGACCCGGACACGACGATGCGCCGTTACCTGGCCGAGGTCGTCGACATGGTCGAGAGCAGCGACGTCTTCCAGGTGCTCGCCCACGTCGACTTCCCGCGGCGGTACTGGCCCGGCGGCAGCGACCGGTACGCGGAGAAGGACTACGAGGAGGAGTACCGGGCGGTGTTCCGGGCGCTCGCCGGCACCGGGCGGGCCCTCGAGGTGAACACGACCAGCCCGCTGGCCTCGGTCGACCAGGTGCGCTGGTTCTTCGAGGAGGGCGGCGAGGCGGTCAGCTTCGGCAGCGACGCCCACTCCCCGGCCGTCGTCGGCCAGCACTTCGACCTCGCGGTGGACGTCGTGGAGTCCGCCGGCTTCCGGCCCGGCCGGGACGACTTCGACTTCTGGCGTCGCTAGAGGTACTTCAGCGCTGAGGCATCTCCGGCTAGGGTCGCCGAGGTGACCCCCGGCCGCGTCGTGATCGCCCTGGGGGGCAACGCGATGACCGGCCCGGACGGCTCGGCCACGCCCGGCGCGCAGCGCGACGCGATCGCCGCGGCCTGCCGGCACGTCGCGGCCGTCGTGGCCACCGGCGCCCAGGTGGTGCTGACCCACGGCAACGGGCCGCAGGTGGGGAACCTGCTGGTGAAGAACGAGCTGGCAGCAGCCGAGGTCCCGCCGGTGCCGCTGGACTGGTGCGTGGCCCAGACCCAGGCGACGATCGGCTTCACGCTGGCCGACGAGCTCGACGCCGACCTGGCCGCCCGCGGGCTGCCGCAGCGCACCGCCGTCCTGGTCACCCGCACCCTCGTCGACGCCGGCGACCCGCACTTCCGCGAGCCGTCCAAGCCGGTCGGCCGCTTCCTCCCTCGCGAGCAGGCCGAGCGCTCCATGGCGCACGGGCAGGTGTGGGAGGACCGCGGCGAGCGCGGCTGGCGGCGCGTCGTGGCCTCGCCCGACCCGCAGCGGGTGGTCGACGTGCCCGCCGTCGAGGCGCTGCTCGCGGCCGGCTTCGTCGTCGTCTGCGCCGGAGGGGGCGGCGTCCCGGTGGTGGACGACGGCACCGGCGGCGCACTGCGCGGCGTGGAGGCCGTCGTCGACAAGGACCTCACCGCCGCGCTGCTGGCCCGTGAGCTGGCCGCCGGGACGCTGGTGATCGCGACCGACGTCCCCCACGCCCTGGTCGGCTTCGGGACGCCCGCCGCCCGCCCGCTGCGCCGGGTCACCGCCGACGAGCTGCGCGCGCACGCCGCGGCCGGCGAGTTCGCCCGCGGCTCGATGGGCCCCAAGGTCGACGCCGCCCTCCGTTTCGTCGAGGCGGGCGGCCGGCGCGCCGTCATCACGTCCCTCGAGCACATCGCCGACGCCGTCACCGACGACGTCGGCACCGTCCTGCAGAAGGACCC
>DASQNB010000483.1:0-7687 GCA_035645175.1 Geodermatophilus sp. | reverse complement strand
CAGCGGATCCTGCACCAGTGCGAGGGCCTCGGCGTCGAGGTCGTCATGGGCAACCAGATCGACGGGCAGATCGGCACGGCCTGCACCGTCGCCTTCGGCGCCGCCCACCGCAGCTCCTCCCGCCGGGCCGGGGAGCTCTCCAACTTCCTGGACATGAGCGACGACCTGCTCACCGAGCCGCTGGAGATCTCCGGCGGCGAGCTGACCGTCCGTCCCGGACCGGGGCTCGGCATCGACGTCGACCCCGACAAGCTCGCCCGTTACCGCCGGGACACCTGAAGAAGAGAAAGGACCCCGTCCGCCTCACCGCTCGTAGAAGGACCCCGTCCTCCCCACCCCTCGGAGAAGGACCCCGTCCTCCTCACCGCTCGCAGGCTCGCAGCGAGCCTCTGAACGGGGCCAGCCCGGGACGGGGCCGACGGGGCCCGGCGGGGAGGCCACCGTCCCATCCGTACCGCACCATCCACACCGCACCTGAGGAGAGCACCATGAGCGCACCCACCGCACCCAGCCCGACCGCTGCCGGCTCCGGCCGCAACGCCACCGAGCGCTTCGCCCAGAAGGAGCGCAGCACCACCTCCGTCGACCAGGCGCGCGTCTCCGCCATCGCGACCGACGCCATCACGGCCCTGCACGAGGTCATCCGCAGGCACGGGGTGACCTACGCCGAGTACGACGCCCTCAAGGCGTGGCTGATCCGCGTCGGTCAGGACGGCGAGTGGCCGCTGTTCCTCGACGTGTGGGTCGAGCACGTCGTCGAGGAGGTCGCCAACGCCGACCGCAAGGGCGCGACCGGCACCATCGAGGGCCCCTACTACATCCCCGGCTCGCCGGAGTTCCGCAGCGAGGCCACCCTGCCGATGCGCGACGGCGAGAAGGGCACCCCGTTCGTGTTCCAGGGCACCGTCACCGACCTCGACGGCAACCCGCTCGAGGACGCGCGGGTCGAGCTGTGGCACGCCGACGACGACGGGTTCTACTCGCAGTTCGCGCCGGGGATCCCCGAGTGGAACCTGCGCGGCACCGTCCTCACCGCCCCCGACGGCCGGTTCGCGTTCCACACGATCAAGCCCGCGCCCTACCAGATCCCGACCGACGGCTCGTGCGGCGCGCTGATCGCCGCAGCCGGCTGGCACGCGTGGCGGCCGGCCCACCTGCACCTGAAGGTGTCGGCGCCCGGCAAGCAGCTGGTCACCACCCAGCTGTACTTCGAGGGCGGCGAACACGTCGAGGACGACGTCGCCCAGGCCGTGAAGCCCGAGCTGATCCTGCACCCCACCCCGGCCGCCTCCGGCACCGGCGAGGAGGTCACCTACGACTTCGCGCTGGACCCCGCGTCGTGACCGAGCTTGCGAGGTCACCCATGGACACAGCACCTCGGCACGGGTCGACGAGCGCCAGCGAGGAGCACCCGTGACACAGCTCTACGCCGTGCGCATGGACGTCGCGCTGCCGCCGGACATGGACCCGGCGGCACGCGACGACCTCCTCGCCCGGGAGAAGGCGTACTCCCAGCAGTGGCAGCGCTCCGGGCACTGGCCGCACATCTGGCGGTGCGTCGGCCAGTACGCCAACCTCAGCGTCTTCGCCGTGGACAGCAACGAGCAGCTGCACGAGATCCTCTGGGGCCTGCCGCTGTTCCGGTACATGAGCATCACGGTCACGCCCCTGGCCCCGCACCCGTCGGACATCTCTGCGGCTGACGCGTCCTCCGACTGAGAGAGGACCTCCCTGCCCCCGCCCCTCGCAGGCTCGCGGCGGGCCCCTGCAGGGAGGCCACCCCGTTCCCCCCATCCCCGTGGCGACGTCGCTCGCCGGGTGAACCCTGCCCTGACGCGGCCGCCGCACGCTCCCCGAGGAGAAGAGCAGTGGCATCACCCCAGCAGGACGCGCTCCGCCGCAGGTCGGTCACCTGGATCGTGTCCCTCGCCACGGTCGGCCTGGTCTTCGACGGCTACGACCTGGTCGTCTACGGCACCGTCGTCCCCCTGTTCCTGCGCGACCCCGGCCAGATCGGCGAGGTGACGCCGGCCGTGGCCGGCGCGCTCGGCAGCTACGCCCTCATCGGCGTGCTGGTCGGCGCGCTGCTGGCCGGGAGCGTCGCCGACGTCATCGGCCGCCGTAGGGTCATGCTGACCGCCTACACCTGGTTCTCCGTCGGCATGGCGCTCACGGCGCTGGCCACGACCACGACGGCGTTCGGCCTGCTCCGCTTCGTCACCGGTATCGGGGTCGGCGCGTTGGTCGCCACCACCGGCGCCCTGGTGGCCGAGTTCGCACCGGCGGGGAAGAAGAATCTGGCCAACGCGATCACCTACTCCGGGGTGCCCCTGGGCAGTCTGCTCGCCGCCCTGCTGGCCATCCTGCTGCTGGAGGGCATCGGCTGGCGGGGGATGTTCCTCATCGGCGCGCTCCCCCTGGTGACGCTGCTCCCCCTCGCGTTCCTCAAGATGCCCGAGTCGCCGGCCTGGCTGGCCTCCCGCGGCCGGCTCGAGGAGGCGCAGGCGGTCGCCGCGCGGACCGGGGTGTCGCTCGCCGGGCCGGACGCGACCGGCGCGCCGGCCGCCGACCCGGCCCCCGCCGGCCGCGCGGGCTTCGCCGGCCTGGCGAGCCGGACCTACCTGCTGCCGACGATCCTGCTCGGCCTGCTCAGCGCCACCGGCCTGCTCCTGGTGTACGCGCTCAACACCTGGCTGCCGGAGCTGATGGGGCGCGCCGGGTTCTCCACCAACGGCTCACTGGCCTTCCTGCTGGTGCTCAACGGCGGCGCGGTCCTGGGCGCCCTGGTCGCCTCCCGCTTCGCCGACCGGTACGGGCCCAAGCTCGTCGTCGCCGCCTCGTTCCTGCTCGGCGCGCTCGCGCTCGTGCTGCTCACCGTCGGCCTCCCGCTCGGCGTGCTGCTGGCCTTCGTCGCGGTCGTCGGCCTCGGCACCAGCGGGACGCAGATCCTCATCTACGGCTTCGTCGCGACCTACTACCGCACCAACGTGCGCAGCGCGGGTGTGGCCTGGTGTGCCGGCTTCGGGCGCCTGGGCGGAATCGGCGGTCCGCTGATCGGCGGCCTGCTCATCGCCTCCGGCCTCGCGCTCAACACGATATTCCACGTGCTGACCGCCCTGGCGGTCGTCGGCAGCCTGCTGACGCTGCTGGTGCCGAGGGCGGAGTCCCGGACAGCGCTGGCTACCCGCCGTCGGGTGTCGGCCGGGCTCGCGGTCGAGCCGAGCGACCTGCTCGCTCGCACGGCCGAGTAGCGGCACGCGCTCGCCAGGGGGACGGATGCACCCCCGGCCGCCGGAACCGCACACGACGCTGGTGCCGTAGCCCGACACACCGGAGAGGGTCTCCGCCATGGAACCGCAACGAGTCCTGGTCACCGCGGGCGCCGGCGGGATCGGCCTGGCCGTCGCCGAGGCGTTCGCCGCCGACGGG
This sequence comes from Geodermatophilus sp., assembly GCA_035645175.1. Lineage (GTDB taxonomy): Bacteria > Actinomycetota > Actinomycetes > Mycobacteriales > Geodermatophilaceae > Geodermatophilus. Next base: position 4,258 of record DASQNB010000483.1, on the reverse strand, counting down.
GCACGCGTCCACGTCTGCGACGTCGATGCAGCAGCCCTGCAGCGGGCGACCGCCGCATCGGAGAGGGTCAGCGGGTCGGTCTGCGACGTCAGCGACCCGGATGCCGTCCAGCGCCTGTTCACCGACGTCGAGACGACGCTCGGCGGCCTGGACGTCCTGGTCGCCAACGCGGGGATCGCCGGCCCGACCCAGCCGGCGGAGGAGCTCGACCTGCAGGCCTGGCAGGCCGTGCTCGCCGTCAACCTGACCGGCACGCTCCTGGTGACCCAGCGGGCGATCCCGCTGCTCAGGCAGTCCGGCCGGGCCTCGGTCATCGTCATGAGCTCCATCGCCGGCCGGTTCGGCTACCCCAACCGCATCGCGTACGCCACGACGAAGTGGGGCCTGGTCGGGTTCACCAAGACCCTGTCCCTGGAGTTGGGGCCGCACGGCATCACCGCGAACACGATCCACCCGGGAGCTGTCGAGGGACCGCGCATCGAGCGTGTGATGCAGGGACGGGCGGCGGTCTCCGGGCGCACGGTGGAGGAGGAGACCGAGCTGGCGCTGACCAACCAGGCCATCGGGCGCTTCGTCGACCCGGCGGACATCGCGGCGCTCGCGGTCTTCCTCGCCGGGCCGCACGGTCGCTCGATCTCCGGGCAGGCGTTCCCGATCGACGGGGACTCCAAGGCGGCCCAGTGAGGCCGGCCGGCGTCGGTGGGGCCGGCGAGGTCCCGGGCCGCCCCTGGGTTCGTGGCCGGTCGGCGGAGTCCCCTCCCGGGCACCGCTGGACGGGACACTGAGCAGGACGCGCAGCCGGCCCTGGTCTACGACCACGTGGATGGAGCGATCCGTGAGCGATCATCCGCACCGGAACGAACCGATGTTCTACCGCTACCCGATGCAGCAACTCGTCGCGGTCCTGGACGACGAGACCAGGGTGGACGAGGCGCTGCAGCAGCTCCGCCGGATCGGCGTGGACCTGTCCGCGGTGCACGTCCTCAGCGGAACGGAAGGGGCGGCCCTGCTCGATCGCCGCGGGGAGAGACACGGACCGAAGGCGCGCCTGCTACGGCTGCTGCAGTGGACCGCCTCGGAGAACGACGCGCTCGAGATGCACGACCGGGCCCTCCAGGACGGCGGGCACGTCCTCTACGTCCCCGTCCGCGGTGAGGACCGCAAGGGGCGAGTCGCCGAGGCGCTCCGGGCGGCCGGCGGGCACCACCTCGTGTACTTCGGGCGGTTCACGACCGAGAAGCGCTGGATCTGACGGTCACCCCTCGGCCCGGGACGGGCGGACCACCGCCACGGGGCACGGGGCGTAGGTGATGCAGCGCAGGCTGACCGACCCCGGGAGGAGGCTCGACCAGCCGGTTCGACCGCGCGACCCGACCACGAGCAGTTCAGCCGCGTCGGCCACCTCGGTCAGGACGTCCCACTCGACGCCCTCGTTGGTCGCCGCGCGGACCTGGACACCGGGAGACCCGTTCCGCCAGGCGGTCTGCAGGCTCTCCCGGAGGACGTCGTCGGCCTGCTTCCGCAGGGTGGTCGCCGGCCGGGTCCACGGAGACCCGCCGTAGCCGGACACGGCGTCCATCCAGGCGTGCACGACGTGCAGTTCACCGCCACGCAGCCGGGCCTCTCCCTCGGCGAGGCGCAGCGCGGCCGCCGAGCCGACCGAGCCGTCGACCCCGACCACCACCCGGTGCGCGGGTTGCTGCCACAGAACGGTGCCGTGCGTGGAGTCGCCGTCGCGCACGACGACGACCGGCCCCCGGGCGTACTGAGCGCACAGCCGGCGGCCTGATGCCGGGACGCGCCGGTCACTCGTCGTCGTCCGGGGCAGGAGCCGGGGGCGCGAGCGGATAGGGCGCGTTGAGGCCGAACCGCACGCCCACCATGCGGATGATGAAGCAGAGGGCTGCGCCGGCGACCGCGGCGACCGTGACAGCAGTCCCGAACCGGCTGAGGACGACGAGCGCGGTGGCGCCGATGAGCGCCGGGATGGCGTACAGCTCGTTGGTGAGCACGAACGGGATGCGTCGGATCAACACGTCACGCAACGTGCCGCCGCCGACGGCGGTGATCCCGCCGACGATCACCGCCTGCGCCGGACCGAAGCCGAGGACGATCGCCTTGCTGGCGCCGGTGACCGCGAACAGGCTCAGTCCCGCGGCGTCCAGCACGGTGATCGGCGTGTTCAGCCTCTCCAGGTGGCGGCCGAAGACGAAGGCGATGAGGCCGCCGCCGGCGGCCACGGCCAGGTAGCGCCAGTCGATGAAGGTGGCCGGGGGCAGGCTGTCGAGCAGGACGTCGCGGATGGTGCCGCCCCCGAGCGCGGTGATCATGCCGAGGGTGACCACCCCGACGATGTCCAGACGCGCTGACCGCAGCGCCGTCAGCGCGCCGTTCAGGGCGAAGGCGAAGGTCCCGATCAGGTCCAGGATGAGCAGCAACGTCGCTTCCAGGGGCACGTGCGCAGTCTTGCCGGGGGTGGAGCCCGCACGGCGTGCCGGCCTGGACGTGCGCCGACGCGTCGACCCGACCAGGGTCTACGGCAGCGCATGGCCCCCGCTCGTGGGCCCCAGGCGGCCCCGGCACCGGGGTCTGCTTCCTGTCATACCCGAGGGCCACGCTGTGCCTGTCCGGATCGCACCGCCGGTGTCGCCGCCGCAGACCGCGGCCACCGCACCGGCGGGTCCGGGGAGGAGGCGAGGACGACATGAGGACGTACGACCCCGCGGACCACATCCTCTACGTCCACCTGGCGCAGGATCCCGCCGCTCCCGCAGCACCGCCGCACGCCCACGACGAGTGCCACCGGCTGCCCGCCGGCTACGCGAACGTGTCCCTCCGGTCCAGGCTCGGCGAACCCCGCGCGGCCGCCGCCCGTCCCGCGCTCGTCCTCCTCCCCGGAGGGTCGGCAGCGGCCGACGGCCCCGCCCTCGCCCCGTCGGCGCTGCGCCTGGCCCAGTAGCACCGGATGACGAAGGAGCCGACGACGAAGTCACCGACCTCGACGTTCTCCACCTCGTCGCCGACCTCTTCGACGATGCCGACGTACTCGTGCCCCATCACCTGGTGATCCGCCGGCTCGATCCCGCGGTAGGGCCACAGGTCCGACCCGCAGATGCAGGTCGCCGTCAGCCGGACGATCGCGTCCGTGGGCTCGATGATCTTCGGGTCCTCGCGCTCCTCCACCCGCACATCGCCGGCAGAATGCATCACGACTCCACGCATGGTGTCTCCCCGCTCGCGCCTCGACGCTCCTGGCGTCGCAGTGGCTTCCCGACGGCGCACCCTCCGCGCCCGCCCTCGATCCATGGAAGCCCGGCGACCGGGCCTCCTGGCAGGGGCTGACAGCACCCCCCAGCGAGCCACCGACCGCACGACGACTCCCGTCAACGGCCGATCAGTCGCGCCGCCGGACCGGGCCGGGACACGAACAGACCCGCGGAATCGGTCTCCTCCATGCGGTCCCGGCGTGGGTTCATCGTCCGCCGAAGCCCGTCGCGGCGGCAATCTCCTCGCCCCGTGCCGCGATCGGGGTCGGCGGTAGGAGGAGGGTGAACACGGGGGGTGCACCACGCGTCAGGTCCAGGCGGCCCTGCTCGGCCTCGGCGAGGCGACGGGCGAGGCCCAGACCGATGCCGTGCCCGTCGTGCCGGTCGGCCCACTGAGCGAAGAGGAGGCCGGGGGGTTCCTGCACGCCGGGTCCCTCGTCGGAGACGTCGACGGCCACAGCACCGCTGGCCTCCCGCACCGTGACGGTGACGGTGCCCTGGCCGTGCACGGTCGCGTTGTCCACGAGCACGGCGAGCACCTGCCGCACCGCGGCGGCTGACGCGTGGGGGTCCGGCACGTCCGGGTCGATCCACACCTCGAGATCCCGGCCGGTGAGCGCCAGCCGGGCGGCCCATGCCGGCGACAGCTCACCCAACAGCGCCTCGAGGTCGATCCGTCCGGCCTGTCCACCCTGCCCGGCGCGGGCCAGTGTCAGCAGCTCGTCGATGGTCGCCTCCAGGCGGTCGGCGTCGACCAGGGTCGCGGCGATCGCCGGACGGGGATCCACGTCGGCCCGCTCGAGGGCCGCTTCCAGGCGCAGCCGCATGCCGGCCAGCGGCGTCCGGAGCTGGTGGGAGGCGTCGGCGGAGAACGCGCGTTCCCGGGCCAGCAGCTCGTCCAGGCGCATCGCGGTCGCGTCGAGCGCGGCGCCCACCGCGTCGATCTCCGCGATCCCGCCCCGCCGGCAGCGCACGCTGAAGTCGCCGTCCCC
>DASQNB010000482.1:0-13796 GCA_035645175.1 Geodermatophilus sp. | reverse complement strand
GGGACCCCGCACGCGACGAGGGTGGCGTCGGCGCTGGGGTGCTCGGCCAGCGTCTCGACGACGGCGACCAGCGCCTTCGACTTCAGGAAGGAGAGCTTCCGGTTGCCGAAGTGGTAGACCAGCGCGCCGAAGGGCTCCGGGCGCAGGGCCACGGAACGGGCCCGCCGCCAGGGCAGCGACGGGTCGAAGTCAGCACCGGACCGGGTGGGCGCGGGAGCGCCGGGGCCCGTGGGGAGTGCGGCGCCGGCTCCGCTGGAGAGCTCGGCCGGCGCCGCAACGGGGGCGTCGATCAGTACACCCCGCACATGCCGTCGATGGAGACCTCCTCGACGAGGGACTCCTCGACCAGGGTCTCCTCGACCGCAGGGGCCTCGACTGCCTGGGTGTCGTCGGTCTCGGGCATGGCGCCTCCTGTGAGCTGGGTTACGCGGTGGCGGGCACGTTAGTGACACCGAGTGCCACCGGCAACACCCGGTCCACGACCCGGCGCGCCGTCCCCCGGTACGCGGAGGCGCAAGATGGGGCCGTGACCGAGGGTCCCGTCGCCGTGCGCGCCGACACCCGCGCCCGCGTCCAGCAGGTGGCCCTGGAGCTGTTCACCCGGACCGGTTTCGAGCAGGTCACCGCCGACGAGATCGCCGACGCCGCGGGGATCAGCCGGCGCACGTTCTTCCGCAGCTTCGCGACCAAGGCCGACGCGGTGTGGGGCGAGTTCGGCGCGCACGTCGCCCGGCTCGAGCGGCTGCTGGCCGCGACCCGCGACGACCAGCCGGTGATGGCCTCGATCTGCGCGGCCTACGTCGAGGTCAACGACTACGCGGCCGAGGACCTGCCGATGCTGCGGCAGCGGATGGCGCTCATCCTCGGCGAGCCGGCGCTGCAGGCGCACTCGCAGGTCCGCTACGCCGACGTCGACCGGGTGGTCGCCGAGCACGTCGCCCGCCGCACCGGGCAGTCCCCCACCGCGCTGCTCCCCCGGCTGGTCGCCACCAGCACGCGGGCGGCGGCGACGACGGCGTTCGAGGTGTGGCTGGCCGACGGGACGACGACGCTCGCGCACGCCCTGCACGCGGCCTTCGACCAGCTCGCCCTGGGCTTCCCCGGCCTGCGCCCGCCGTCCACCTAGTGCCGGCCCCGTCCCGGGTCCTTCACGAGTGGTGGGGGGCAGGGAGGTCTTGCACCTGCCCGATCGGGCAGGTGCACCTCACCGGGCGGGCCGACCTGCACCTCCGGACGGCCGGTTCCTCCCCGCACCCCCTGCCGCGAGGTGTGACACCGCTCATAGCGTCCGGCCGACGACTCACCCCGCAGTCAGACGGAAGGACCCCACCGCCATGCAGGTCGAAGAACTCCTCAAGCCCTTCCCGATCAAGGAGTTCCACCCGTTCCCGCGCGCCCTCATGGGCCCCGGCGCGCACGAGATCATCGGCCCGGAGGCCCTCAAGCTGGGCTTCAAGCGGACGCTGATCATGACGTCGGGCCTGCGCGGCACCGACGTCGTCAACAAGATCGCCGAGTCGATGAAGTACCACGGCCTCGAGGTCGTCGTGTACGACAAGGTCGAGTCGAACCCCAAGGACTACAACGTCATGGACGCCGTGGCGCTGTACCAGGAGAACGAGTGCGACAGCTTCGTCTCCATCGGTGGCGGGTCCAGCCACGACGCCTGCAAGGGCGCGCGCATCTCGGTGGCCCACGACGGCCGCAGCGTGAACGAGTTCGAGGGCTTCAACCAGTCCGAGAACCCGAAGAACCCGCCGCACATCGCCGTCTCCACCACGGCCGGCACCGGCTCGGAGACCAGCTGGGCCTACGTCATCACCGACACCACGACCGACCCGGACAACCCGCACAAGTACGTCGCGTTCGACGACACCTCGGTGACCACGCTGGCCATCGACGACCCGGTCCTCTACTACGACTGCCCGGTCGACTACACCGCGCAGTGCGGCTTCGACGTCCTCGCCCACGCCAGTGAGCCCTACGTCTCCCGGCTGAACTTCCAGCCCTCCCTGGGCAACGCCCTGTACGCGATCAAGCTGACCTCGCAGCACCTGCGCCAGGCGGTGTGGAACGGCCAGGACCTCGGCGGCCGCGAGGGCATGATGTACGCGCAGTACATCGCCGCCCAGGCGTTCAACTCCGGCGGCCTCGGGATCATCCACTCGATCAGCCACGCGGTGTCGGCCTTCTACGACACCCACCACGGGCTGAACAACGCCGTCGCGCTGCCCCGGGTGTGGGCCTTCAACATGCCCACGCAGTACCAGCGCTTCGCCGACATCGCCGAGGCCATGGGCGTCGACACGCACGGCATGACCGCTCCCCAGGCCGCCGACGCCGCGCTGGCCGCGGCCATCCGCCTGCTGCGCGACGTGGGCATCCCGGAGAAGTTCACCGACGTCACCCAGGACAGCTACTCGAAGAACCGGCTGGGCCAGGGCCCGACCAAGTTCTACGAGAACGCCTCGGTCATCAAGGGCGACGACAACGACGTCGACCGGATCACCAACCACGTCCTCGGCGACGCCTGCACCCCGGGCAACGCCAAGGAGTGCACGTTCGAGACCGTCCGCCCGGTGGTCGAGCACTGCATGAACGGCGACCTGGACGACCTCCTCAGCTGACCCGACCTACCGTGGGGCGGGGTGACCGAGGTCACCCCGCCCCGCCCCTTTCCAGAGGAGCCACCGCGTGACCGTCCAGCCCGTGCCCGTCGACGCCGTCCCCGCCCCCGACTTCGACTCCCCTGACGACGTCGCCCGTGCCTTCGCCGAGCACGGCTACATCGCCGACCGGCGGCTGGCGACCACGACCTTCGTGATGTCCCGGCTGGCCAAGCCGCTGCTGCTGGAGGGGCCGGCCGGCGTCGGCAAGACCGAGCTGGCCAAGACGCTGGCCGCGGCCACCGGGCGCCGGCTGCTGCGGCTGCAGTGCTACGAGGGCCAGGACGAGACCAAGGCCCTCTACGAGTGGGACTACGGCAAGCAGCTGCTCTACACCCAGATCCTGCGGGACAAGGCCGCCGAGCTGCTGCAGGACACCGACTCGCTGGCCGACGCCGTCGACCGCATCGCCAGCAGCGACAGCGCGTTCTTCAACGAGCGCTTCCTCGCCCCGCGCCCGCTGCTGGAGGCGGTGCGCTCCGAGGACCCGGTCGTGCTGCTGGTCGACGAGGTCGACCGTGCCGACGAGGCGCTGGAGGCGGTGCTGCTGGAGATGCTCGCCGAGTACCAGGTGTCGGTGCCCGAGATCGGCACGTTCGTCGCCAAGCACGCCCCCTACGTCGTCCTGACCTCGAACAACACCCGCGACCTCTCCGCGGCGCTCAAGCGCCGCTGCCTGCACCTGTTCCTCGAGTACCCCGACGCCGACCGCGAGCTGGAGATCCTGCGGTCCAAGGACACCGGCCTGGACGACGCCGCGGCCCAGCGGCTGGTGCAGATCGTGCGCGGGCTGCGCGGCCTGGACCTGCGCAAGGCCCCCAGCATCTCCGAGACCATCGACTGGGCGCGCACCCTGGCCGTCCTCGGCGTGAGCGAGCTGGACGCGCAGGTGCTCGGCGACACCGTCTCCGTCGTCGCCAAGTACGAGCGCGACGTGCAGCGGTCCCGCGAGGCGCTGCCCCGGCTGGTCGACCCCAACGCGACGGTGCCGGCGTCCCTCGGGCACGAGCACGGGCACACCCACTCGCACGGCTCGCACACCCACGGCGGGCACACCCACGACCACGACCACGAGGACGACGGCCGGCGGGTGCGGGCGGCGAAGGACGCCCCCGGCCGGCACGACCAGAACTACTACGGCCAGCAGGCGCCGACCGAGCCCGGGGCGACCCCACCGGCCGCTCCCCGGCAGGTGCGCGCCGGGCAGGGCGCCCGGTCCTTCCCCGCCAACCGCGGTGGCGGCGCGCGGCGGCGGCCGGTCTGACGTGGAAGGCGCCCTGCACCGGTTCATCCGGCTGCTGCGACTGCGCGGGATGCGGATCTCGACGGCGGAGGCGATCGACGCCTACGCCGCCGCGGCCGCGATCGGGGTCAGCGACCGGTCCGCGCTGGAGGCCGCGCTCGGTGCGGCGCTGCTCAAGGACCGCCGGGACGCCGAGGTCTTCGCCGACACCTTCGCCCGCTTCTTCGCCCTGCGGGCGGTGGTCGACGAGGACGAGGGGCACGGTCACGCGCACGACGACCTGGCCGACACCGGCGCGCTGACGAAGATGACCTGGTCGCCGGACCCCGACGCCGAGGTGCAGGAGGGGCACAGCCACGGCAAGCCGGTCGACATCAAGGAGTTCTTCAAGGCCGAGGACCTGGCCACCCAGTACAACCTGCACCAGGAGGCCAACAAGGTCGACCTGGCCTCGCTGACCCAGCAGATCGTGCTGTCGTCGGAGAGCAGCGGCGGGCCGATGGACGACGCGCAGAAGGTGCAGCTGGAGGTCACCCGGCTGCACGACCCGGGCCTGCCCGGGGAGCTGGTGCGCGGCGGCGGCACCCAGCTGGACCTGGAGCTGTCGGTGGCCCAGCAGCAGGCGCTGCGCGACTGGCTGGCCGACCCGGTCGGCGACCTGGACCCCGAGGTGGCCGAGGCGCTGCGCCGCCAGCTGGCCGGGGTGATCGAGGACCTGCCCGAGCTGCTCGCCGCCCACCTGCAGAAGCTCGCCGAGATGACCGAGGTGGCCATCGAGGAGCGCGAGCTGGCGCGGGCGCCGGTGGAGAAGGTGACCGAGGCCGAGCGGGCGCGGATCGAGGAGTCGCTGCGCCGGCTGGCCACCTCGCTGCACGGCGGGCTGACCCACAAGAAGCGGCAGTCCCCGCGCGGGCGGGTCGACGTGGCCCGCACGATGCGCCGCAACCTGAAGTACGACGGCGTCCCGTTCCGGCCGGTGACCACCCGGCTGGCCGAGGACAAGCCGCGGCTGGTCGTGGTGGCCGACGTGAGCCTGTCGGTGCGGACGACGGCGCGGTTCACGCTGCACGTCGTCCACGCGCTGCAGGACCTCTTCGCCCAGGTGCGCACCTTCGCCTTCGTCGACGACGTCGTCGAGATCACCGACCTGTTCGACGAGCACCCGCTGGAGCACGCGCTGGGCCTGGTGTTCGGCGGCGACGTGATCGACGTCGACGCCTCCAGCGACTACGGCTCGGTGTTCGCCAAGCTGGCCGCCGACCACTCCGGTGCGTTCACCCGCCGCTCCACGCTGCTGGTGCTCGGCGACGGCCGGGGCAACGGCAACGCCCCGCGGCTGGACGTCTTCGCCGACCTGTCCCGGCGGGTGCGCGAGACGATCTGGCTGACCCCCGAGCCGAAGTACTCGTGGGCACTGGGCGGCTGCGACCTGCCCGCCTACGCGGAGAGCTGCGACCGGGTGGAGGTCATCCGCGACCACTCGGGGCTGGAGAGCTGGGCGATCGACGTCGTCACCCGCGTTGCGTCCCGCTGAAGCCGGGCCCCCTCCAGGGCCTCCCCGAGCTCGCGAGGGGAGCCAGGAGGGGGCCCTCTCTCACTCCTGGCAGAGCGAGGTCCCGTAGCGGCAGGCCACGACGGCCGGCGTGTCCACGGGATGGCCGGCGTCGACGGCGTGGGCCAGCCGGATGAAGCCGGCGTGGGTCCAGGACAGCGGCGTGGCCGAGAACGTCGGCTCCCCGGGCACGTACTCCGTCCCCTCGGCCGAGGGCGGCTGGTCGTCCCACACCTGCTCGGCGAGGAAGAGCGACTCGTCGTCGGCCGAGCGGGCCATCGTGTCCAGGCGCTCCTGGGCCGTGGCACCGGCGACGGCACCGGGCACCAGCTCGTACTCGCCGCGCTCACCGGTGAGCAACGGCCAGCCGCGGCCGATCGTCTCTCGCGACCCCGGGTCCACCGGCTCCCACTGGGTGCCGTCGGGCCGCTCCCCGTACCCGTCGAAGCTCGCCCGGTGCCAGAACCGGCCGTTGGCGGTGTCGTAGGCCAGCTGCTCGTCGATCAGGCGCAGCGTGTTGGTCACGACCGGGTCGTCGGCGGCCACGATCCCGAACCGGACGAGGTCGAGGAAGCTCGGGTCGAGCACCTCCCGCTGGTCGACCAGCGGGCCGCCGTCGGCGATCTGGATCTGCGTGCCGGCGTCGGCGTCCCCGTCGGCGGTGATGCGCAGGTAGTACGGCTCGGGCGACAGCGGGCCGGTGGTCGTGACCGTCCACTCCGCCAGCCCGGCCCGCCACTCGTCGGCGGTGGCCAGGTAGGTGTCCGCGCGGGCGTCGTCGCCGTTGGCCCGGGCGACGTCCGCCGCCGTGACCAGACCGGCGATCTCCGCGGCGATGGTGTTCGGCGACCACCCGCCCAGGTTCTCCCACCGCTCCTGCTCGGTGGCCGGCCCCTCGGCCACGATGAAGTCCGCCGAGAGCCGGACCCGCGCCCAGTCCTCCGGACCGGTGCGGCCGAGCTGCCAGGCGAGCACGATCGGCAGGGCCACCTCGTCCATCTGCAGCCCGCCGAACACCGGTTCCCCGTCGAGCCGCGCGTTCTGCGGGAACGACCCGTCGGGGCGCTGCTGCACCGTCCACAGGTGGTCCAGCGCCCGCTCCGCGGCTGCCCGGTCCCCCATCGCGATCAGGGCGGTCGCGTGCTGGTACAGGTCGCGCGACCAGACGGCGTGGTAGACGGGGAGGTGCTGCAGCTCGTCGGCCCACGCCCAGGGCCGGCCGGGGGAGGCGATGAAGCCCCCGCGCACCGTCTTGTCCTCGGACGCGGCGATCACCATCGCCGAGACGTCGTACTCCGTGCGCCACTGCCCGGCGCTGGCCGGCACGGGAGCGAGACCGTCGAGGTAGTCGTGCCAGCCCTCGGTGTAGGCGGTCAGGGCCTCCGCGAAGCCCCGGTCCAGCGCCTGGTCGGCGGCCTGGGCGGCGTCGTCCTCCGTCGTCCCGAAGCCGAGTGACAGGCTGAGCCGCTGCCCGTCGTCCAGGCCGGTCAGACCGGTCCGCCCGACCTGCACCACGTTGCCCGGGGTCGGTGCGTCCCAGGTGGCGTCGAGGACGAAGTCGTCCCGCAGGTCGGTCCAGCCGTCGCTGCGCTCGAGGTAGCCGCTGGAGGTGTCGGTGAGGCCGCCCGAGGCGGCGACGGCGCTGCTCAGCGCACCGTCGGTGGCCAGCAGCCGCCCGTCGGCCGAGCGCCCGGTGTCGTCGTTGGCGTTGAGGCCCAGGCCGACGTCGTGCAGCACGTACACCTGGTACGGCTGCCCGTCGAGGGACTCGAAGCGCACGTCGACGAGCACCGCGGGCCGGTCGGGGTCGGTGGTGTAGGTCTTGGTGATCCGGTACCGGCCGCTGGTCGCGGTGTTGACCTGCCGGTAGACCAGCGCCCGCGGGTCGACCAGCTCGACGACGGAGTCGGTGGCCTCGCTCTCCCGCTCGGCGAAGGTGGCGCCGTCGGTGACGACGAGCTGGGTGTCCCGGGAGCTCTGCGTGTCGATCCGCGGGGCGAAGACCTCGCTGAGCGTGCCGTCCTCCAGCGTGTACCAGACCGTGCTGTCCAGGGCGCCGATCGCCGTCCCGAAACCGTCCTTGTCCCCGGGCGACCAGGTCGCCGCCTCGCCGGGGTACCCGGGCGCGGGCGGCGCGGCCTGTGCCGCGGCGGGGACGACGATCCCGAGCACGAGCAGCCCGACGGCGCCGGCGCCGAGCACCGGCCCACGGAGGCGCCGGTGCGACGGGTGGCTGGCGACTGCGTTGCTGGAGCTCACCGGCTGTTCCTCCGTCCCGGGAGTGTCCCGACCGGGTCGGCGGCCAGGGCACGTGTGGGTCGAGCGGCTGCCGTACTCGGCGCGACCGCCGGGTGTGACGTGGGTCACGCTAGCGTGGTCCTCGCTCCCCCAGCCGCGCCACTCGCCACGCCTGGAGTCCCGGTGCTCAGCTCATCCACCACGCAGGTCCGAGCCGGCACGCGGAAGCGGGCGCGCGCGGTCGGGCTCGGCGTCCTGCTCGCGGTCCTGGCCCTGACCGTCACGAGCACGCCCGTCGCGAGCACGGCCGCCGCGATCGCACCGGCGTCGGTCGCCCGGGCGGCGTCCGCGCCCGCCGAGGGGGACCCCGTCCTGCCGGTCCTCGCCTGCGCCGACGTGCCGGCCGCCGAGCTCGGCGAGGTCGAGGTCGTGCTGACGGCGGCCACGGAGGTGGACCGGGAGGGCCACGCGTACTGCCAGGTCCAGGGGTACCTCAGTCCGCAGACCGAGTTCGAGGTCCTGCTGCCGCTCACGACCTGGACGGGTCGCTACCTCCAGCAGGGCTGCGGCGGGTTCTGCGGCAGCGCCGGCACGAGCCTCATCGACCCGTCCCGGACCAGCGGGCACCAGGGGCCGTGGCAACCGCTGCTGGACGGGGAACTCGTCGTCGCGGGCAGCAACGCGGGCCACGACGGGGCGGGCGCGCTGGACGCGCTGTGGGGGGCGGAGGACCCGAGGCTGCGGGTGGAGTTCGGCTACGCCTCCGAGCACCGGGTCTCCGTCGCCGTCGAGGAGCTCATCCGCGCCTTCTACGGGCGTGGCCCGGACTTCTCGTACTTCGACGGCGTGTCCAACGGCGGACGCCAGGCCCTGGTCCTGGCGGAGCGGTACCCCGCGGACTTCGACGGCATCCTCGCCGGCGCGCCCGCCAACAACTGGGCAGCGCTCGCCGGCCTGGCGCAGGCCTGGATGATCCAGGCCAACCTCGACGCCGAGGGCCGACAGGTCCTCACCAGCGAGAAGCTCCCCGCCCTGCACGCCGCGGTGCTGCGCGAGTGCGCGGACCCGCAGGGCGTCATCCCCGACCCGCGCGCGTGCACGTTCGACCCGGCGAGCACCCGGTGCCCGGCGGGCGAGGACCGGCCCGACTGTCTCACCGCGGCGCAGGTCGACGTGGTGCGGGCGCTGTACCGCGGGGCCACCGACCCCTCCGGGCGCAACCTCTTCGACGGCGGCCAGCCCTACGGCTCCGAGCTGGCGTGGAACACCTGGCTGGTCCAGCCGGCCACGGACGTGGACGCACCCGCCGGCACCTTCGCGGCGCAACTGGCGCTGGGGTACTGGGAGAACCTGGCCTTCTGGGAGAACCCGCCCGAGGACTTCACCCTGTCCGACGTCACCTTCGATGCCGCGACCCACGAGCGGCTGCAGGACCTGGGCGGCCTGTACGACGCCACCGACCCCGACCTGAGCGAGTTCCGGGACTCCGGCGGCAAGCTGATCATCTACCACGGCTGGGCGGACGAGGCCATCTCGCCGTTCGCCACGCTCGACTACTACCGGGCCGTGGTGGAGACGACGGGCGGTCTCCCGGCGTCCCAGGCCTTCTCCCGGCTGTACATGATCCCGGGGCTCTACCACTGCCCGTGCGGCCAGCCGGTCACCGGCGACCCGGCCAGTGCGCCACAGTTCATGGACGAGCTGACCGCGTGGGTCGAGCAGGACCAGGCGCCGGCCGCGGAGGAGGTCGCCGTCACCTCGGCCACCACCGCGACACCGCCCGCGAGCATCACGGTGCAGCCGTTCGACCCCACCCTCCCGGAGCCCCGGAACGCCGGGCTCAACAGCGGCTACGACTACATCGGCGTGGAGACGGCCTACCGGCCGGACGGCCAGCTGTGGTGCGAGCAGCGCGGCCGCGAACTCGTCTGCGGCTCCGAACGGCCCGCCGGGCAGTGACCCCGGCGGCTCAGATGAGGCCGAGCTTGCTGCCCGCGTAGACCGCCTCGGCGCGGCGGGTCACCGCGAGCTTGCGCATGACGTTGCCGACGTGGAACTTCGCCGTCGTCGCCGAGATGAACAGCTCCCGGCCGATCGCCTCGTTGGACAGCCCGCGCGCCAGGAGGGTGAGCACCTCGCGCTCGCGGGCGGTGAGGTCCGGGCCGGTGGGGGCGGGGGGCGGCGGTGCGGACAGCGAGCGCACCACCATCGTCGCGCTGTGGCTGTCGAAGGCACTCTCCCCGCGGCGCACCGCCCGGATGGCGGCCACCAGCGCCACGGCGTCGACGTCCTTGAGCACGTAGCCGCGGGCGCCGCGCTGGATCGCCTCCAGCACCAGTTGCTGGTCGAGGAAGGTCGTCACCACCAGGACGCCCGGCGCGGGGGTCGCGGCGGTCAGCTGGCCGCACAGCGTCAGGCCCGCGACGTCGGAGCCGGCCGAGAGCTTGAGGTCGAGCAGCACGATGTGCGGACGGCTGGCGGCCACCAGGTCCAGCGCCTCGGCCGCGGACGCCGCCTCGCCGACCACCTCGATGTCGGGCTCGCGCTCCAGGATCGAGCGCAGCCCCTGCCGGACGATCGCGTGGTCGTCGACGATGACCAGCCGGATGACCTCAGGCACCGCCCTCCTCCCACGGCATCCGGACCTCGACCCGCACCCCGCCCATCCGGGCCCGCGTGAACCGCACCGTCGCCCCCATCTCCCGGCAGCGGGAGGCGATGTTGCCCAGCCCACGGTGGTACCCGTCGTCCCCCCGCCCGGAGGCCCGCAGCGCCCGCCGCAGGACGTCGGGGTCGCCGCCGCCGTCGTCGGCCACCGACAGGCGCACCTCGTCGGGCCGGTAGGCCAGCCGCACCGTGCTGCGGGTGGCGTCGGCGTGCCGGGCGGTGTTGAACAGGCACTCCGAGGCGATCCGGAACAGCGAGTGCTCCACCTCCGACGGCAGCGGGCGCGGGCGCCCCTCCACCCGGACGGCGACCGCGAGGCCGGGCACCGGGGCGACGTCGGAGAGCCGGCCGAGCATCGCGGGCAGCCCGTCGCCGTCTCCGTGCCCGACGGAGGAGAGCGCGTGGATGGCGCCGCGCAGCCGCTCCACCGCCTCCCGGGTGAGCGCCTTGGCGTGCCCGAGCCGCTCGTAGACCTCACCGTGGTGGGCCACCTCGGGCCGGCACCACTCGATGGTCATCCCGGCCGAGAGCACGTGCTGGGCCACGCTGTCGTGCAGCTCGCGGGCGATCCGGTGCCGCTCGGCGTCCACCGCCTCCCGCTGCGCGGCGACGTCCAGCCGCCGCTCGGCCTCGGCCAGCTGTTCGTGCCGCTCGGCGAGGTCGCGGGCGCGTTCCTGGGCCTGCGCGTAGAGCTCCTCGGTCCGCCGGCGCAGCCCCTCCGACCGCGCCAGCAGGTGCTCCGACAGCAGGGCCACCGCCGACTGGTTGGCCATGATCCGCAGGATGGCCAGGTCCGCGGCGGTCGCCGTCCGCCGGGGCCCGCCGCAGCCGACGAGGGCGCCGACCGGTTCGCCGTCCACCACCAGCGGGACGACGACCGCGCCGTCCGCGGTCTGCCACGGCTCGACGGCGTCGGCCTCCAGCGCGGCGGTGACCGGGCGGCGGACCACCTCGGGCAGCAGCGCCAGCTGCCCCACCCCGACCCCCGAGGGGCCGCGGCCGAGCATCCGCGGCCGGGCCAGCGGCAGCGCCGTCCCGGACAGGGCGAGCACCACCCACGGCTCGCCGAGGTGCTCGGCGGCGGCGTCGACGACCGCCCGGCACAGCGCGTCGGCGCCCTGGCCGGTGGCCGAGAGCACGCCGGCGATGTGCTCCAGCGAGCCGAGCGCGCGGTCGAGGTTCTCGGCGGTGTGCCGGTACTCGGCGTACCAGCTGGGCTTGGACGAGCGCAGCCCGGTGAGCTGGGAGATGTCCGGCGCGCGCATCAGCGGTGCGTCACAGGGCGGCGCGGAACAGCGCGGCGACGTCGGCCTGGTCCGCGTCGCGGGGGTTGGTCGACAGGCACGCGTCGCCGAGCGTGGTGGCGGCGAGGGTGTCGATGTCGGACTCGCGGACGCCGAGCTGGGCCAGCCCGCGCGGGCAGCCCAGGTCCGCGGCCAGTCGGCCGACCTCCGCGGCGGCCTCCTCGGCGGCGACGTCGGCGGGCAGCCCGGTGACGTCGATGCCCATGGCCCGCGCTACGGGTGTGAACCGGTCCGGCGCGCTGCGGGCGTTGAACCGGATGACGTGGGGCAGCAGGACGCCGTTGACGACGCCGTGCGGCAGGTCCAGCAACCCGCCCACCTGGTGGCTCATCGCGTGGGTGGCGCCGAGGATCGCGTTGGTGAACGCCAGCCCCGCCTCCAGGCTGGCCTGCGCCATCGCGGTGTGCGCGACCTGGTCCTCCGGCCGGTCGAGGGTGCCGCGCAGCGAGCCGCAGATCAGCTCGATGGCGTGCAGCGCGTGCACGTCGGTGAGCGGTCCGGACGCCCGGGAGACGAACGCCTCGATGCCGTGCGTGAGGGCGTCCAGGCCGGTCGCGGCGGCCAGGTCGTCGGGCATCGTGGTGAGCAGCCGCGGGTCGGTGATCGAGATGTCGGGCACCAGGGCGCGGCCGATCAGGGTGGCCTTGAGCCGGCGGGTGGTGTCGGTGATGACGGCGAACTGGCTCACGTCGGCGCCGGTGCCCGCGGTGCTGGGACACATCACGGTCGGCGGGATCGCCGCGGTGACCTTGTCCACGCCCTCGTAGTCGAGGATCCGCCCGCCGTTGCTCGCCACCACCGCGATCGCCTTGGCCGCGTCGATGACCGACCCACCGCCCAGGCCGACGATCACGTCGCAGCCGCTCTCCAGGTAGCGCTCGGCGCCCACGGCGACCTCGTGGTCCTTGGGGTTGGGCGTCAGCCCCTGCCACACCGTCGCCTGCAGCCCCGCCTCGGCGAGGTGCCCGGCCAGCTCGGCCCACCAGCCGGCCTGCACCAGCCCGGCGTCGGTGACGACGAACGGCCGCTGCGCGCCCAGCCGGCGGGCCGCCCAGCCGGCCTCGGACAGCGCGCCCCAGCCGAACACCACCCCGGGCACCAGGTACTTGCTGAACGCCGCGACGGCCGGTGCCGGCCGCGGCGCGGGGGCCCGCACCGCCGGACCGGCCGGGCGCGGGGGCCGGACGGGGGCGGCTGCGGTCACCGTCGCCCTGCTCGGGGAGCGCACGCGGCAGCGGACACGACGACCTCCGGTGGTCTCGGCGGTGCCGCCCAGACTAGCCCGCCGGTGACTGCTGTCACACGGTCCGGTCGCGCACGATCCAGTGCTCCTCAGCCGGCGGTCCACTCCCCCAGCCCGGCCAGCAGCCGGTCGACGTCCTCGTCGTCGTTGTACGGCGCGAGGCCGACCCGCAGACCGCCCGCGTCGCCCAGGCCGAGGTGGCGGGAGGCCTCGATCGCGTAGAACGAGCCGGCCGGCGCGTTCACGCCGCGCCCGGCGAGGAACCGGTACGCGTCGGCGGCGTCGCGGCCCGCGAACGTCAGCAGCAGGGTGGGGGTGCGCCGGGCCGCGCGGGACCGGACCGTGACGCCGGGCAGCGCGCGGACGCCGTCCTCGATGCGCTCGCGGAGCCGGTCCTCGTGCACCTCCAGCCCCGCCATCCCGACCTCCAGCCGGGCGCGCCGGTCGCCCTCCGGGCCACCCAGCCCGGCGAGGAAGTCGACCGCCGCGGTGGTGCCGGCCAGCAGCTCGTACGGCAGCGTGCCGAGCTCGAACCGCTCGGGGACGGCGTCGGTGGAGGGCAGCAGCTTGTCGGGGTGCAGCGCCTCCAGCAGCTCGGGGCTCGCGACGACGCAACCGAGGTGCGGGCCGAGGAACTTGTACGGCGAGCAGGCGTAGAGGTCCGCGCCGAGCGTGGCGACGTCGACCGCGGCGTGCGCGGTGAGGTGCACGCCGTCGACGTAGGTCAGGGCGCCGGCGTCGCGGGCCAGGGCGCTGATCGCGGCGACGTCCGGCCGGGTGCCGATCAGGTTGGAGGCGCCGGTGACGGCGACCAGCCGGGTGCGGTCGGAGAGCAGCGCGCCCACCGCCTCGGGGGCGAGCTCGCCGGTGGCCGGGTCGAAGT
>DASQNB010000481.1:0-2812 GCA_035645175.1 Geodermatophilus sp. | reverse complement strand
CCGCGGTCCCAGGCGCCCGGCAGGTCGTCGCGCAGCCGGGCGCGCCGCTCGGCCGCGCTGCCCAGCGCCGGCCGGTAGCGCACCGCGCTGCCCGTGCCGGCGGCGGCCGCCGCGCGGAGGGCGAGCTCGGCGCGGGTCATGAGGTCGGCGACCGACCCGGCGGCGGCCAGGTCGACCACGCCGATGCCGGCGCTGAGGTCGAACAGCCCGGCGACGGTGTCCACGGGCTGCTCGATGACCGACAGGCAGCGGTCGGCCAGCTGGTCGACGGCGTGCGGCGCGCCCTCGGCCAGGAGTGCGAAGGCGCCACCGCCCACCCGGCTGACCGCGTCGCAGCCGCGCACGGTGGTCCGCAACCGCCGGCCGACCTCGACCAGCACGGCGGTGACCACGTCGCGGCCGGCGTCCTCGCGCACCTCGTCGAGGCCCTCGAGCTCGATCAGCAGCAGGCTGCGGCAGGTCGTCCCGGCCTCGACCAGGGCCTCCTCGAGCCGGCTCTCGAAGCCGGCCCGGTTGGGCAGCCCGGTGACCGGGTCGGTGAAGGCGACCTGCTCGAGCGCCCGCTCCCGCGCGACCCGCTCGGTGGTGTCCCGGCAGTGCAGGACGACGGCGCCGACGACGGTGTCCGAGCGCAGGTCGGAGACGCTGGCCTCGAGGATCCGCCACGTGCCGTCGGCGTGCCGCAGCCGCAGCTGCAGCACCCCGGGGGGTCCGGCGTCCCCGGCCCCGGGCTGCAGGGCTCGGGCCACGGGCAGCGCGTCGTCGGGGTGCAGCAGCTCGAGCAGGTCGGCGCCCACGGGGACGGCGGCGGGGTCGCCGAGCGTCGTGCCCAGGGTCGGTGAGGTCCAGGTGACCCGCAGCGCGCCGTCGAGGATGAGGACGGCGTCGCTGCTGGTGGCGACCAGGGAGCGGAAGTAGGCCTCGCTGCGCCGCAGCCGGGCGCCCAGGCGCTGCTCCTCGCGCGCGGTGATCCACCGGTGCAGCACGGCGAGGACGGCGCACAGCGAGCCCCCGACCGCGATCACCGGGCTGATCCGGTGGCCGGTGAGCGACACCGCGGCCGCCCCGAGGCAGGCGACCGTCATCGCCAGGTGCGGCAGCAGCTGGCGCAGCTCGGTGGAGCGGCCGCTGCGCGGCTGCGCCGCAGGCTCCGGGCACGGGCCCGGGTCGAGCAGGACGGCGGCGCCGAGCAGCACCAGCCCGCCGGCCACCAGGAAGCGGCCCAGGTCGCCGACGGCCTGCTCATCGGTCAGCAACGCCGAGGTGCCCAGCGCTCGGCCGGGGGCGAGCAGGGCGGTCGCGGCCAGCAGCACCAGGGCCATGGGCTGGCGGTGGCTCTCGACGACGCCCAGCAGCAGGACCGCGGCGGCCACCGTGGCCGACGTGACCAGGACGGCCGCGGCGAGGACGGCGGCGCCGGTGGGGGTCAGGTCCAGCCAGCCGAGGTCCGGGTCGAGCACGAGCACCTGCACGACCAGCACGCAGGCGATGAGGAAGAGGGCGAGCTCGACGGCCGAGCGGGCCCCGCCGCGCAGCCGTGCGGGGGTGACGAGGGTGAGGATGCCGGCGACGGCGAGCACGTAGCCGGGGACCGTGAGCAGCCAGCGCAGGGCCACCTCCTGCACCGGGTCCCGGGGCGCGGCGACGAACACGGTGACCAGGCCGAGCACCGGCATCAGCGGGGCGAGGGCGAACAGCTGCCAGCCCCGCCACCCCGTCTGCCGGGACCGGCCGGCGGTCCACAGCACGGCGGCGGTGGCCACGCCGAGCGCCGCGAGCGCGAGGTCGCCGACGTACCCCGCGCCGGCCGTGCCCGCGGACACCGCGCAGGCGACACCCACGGGGACCGAGCTCCCGAGGAGCCACCACCTCAGCCTGTCCACACCTGCTCAGTCGGCAGGCGGGAGGGGCGGCGACAGTGCGGCGGCCCCTGCCCTCACCCCTTCGGGGGTAGCGCCTCCCCCGGCCCCCTCGCAGCAGAAGGACCTCCCTGCCCCTCTTGAAGGACCCCCCTGCCCCCCGCCACTCGCAAGCTCGCGGCGGGACCCTGCAGGGGGGCCGGTCGAGGCTCGCGGCGTGCCCCTGCAGGGAGGCCGGGGGCGAGGGGGTCCTCTTTCAGCCGCAGACCGCGCCCTGGGCCGCCGAGCTCACCAGCTTGGCGTACTTGCCGAGGACGCCGGTGGTGTAGCGCGGGGGCAGCGGCGCCCACCCCTCCCGGCGGTGGGCCAGCTCGTCCTCGTCGACCAGCAGGTCGAGGGTGCGCGCGGTGAGGTCCAGCCGGATCCGGTCGCCGTCCTGCACGAAGGCGATGGGGCCGCCGTCGGTCGCCTCGGGCGCGACGTGGCCGACGCACAGCCCCGTCGTCCCCCCGGAGAACCGGCCGTCGGTGAGCAGCAGGACGTCCTTCCCCAGGCCCGCGCCCTTGATCGCGCCGGTGACGGCGAGCATCTCGCGCATGCCCGGCCCGCCGCGGGGCCCCTCGTAGCGGATCACCACGACGTCGCCGGCCTGCAGCGTGCCGTCGGTGACGGCGTCCATGGCGCCCTGCTCGCCGTCGAAGACGCGCGCGGTGCCCTCGAAGACGTCGGCGTCGAAGCCCGCGGACTTCACGACCGCGCCCTCCGGGGACAGCGAGCCGCGCAGGACGGTCAGCCCACCGGTCTTGTGGATCGGGTCGTTCATCGCGTGGACGATCGTGCCGTCCAGGTCCGGCGGGGCGATCTCCGCGAGGTTCTCGGCCATGGTCTTGCCGGTCACCGTGAGGGTGTCGCCGTGCAGCAGGCCGGCGTCGAGCAGCGCGCGCAGCACGACC
>DASQNB010000480.1:0-3076 GCA_035645175.1 Geodermatophilus sp. | reverse complement strand
CGTGGATCGGGCCGAAGATCTGCACGCCGCGCTCGGAGGTCGCCAGCACGTACTTCACGAACATCCCGAACAGCAGCCCCACCCAGGAGCACGCCTCGGCGAGGGCGACGGCACGGAAGGCGAGGGCGACGGCGCGCGGGGTCACGGGCCCCATGGTCCCCGACGCCGGAGCGGGCCGGCCGCGACGGTCGGGGTGACCCGCGCCACCCGTCGTCCCCCCGTGGCAGGGTCGGGGCCCGTGCGGGGTCTGGCGCGGCGGGAGTTCTGCCTGGTGCTGCTCCGCCGGATGGCCGACCTGCGGCCGGACCTGGTCACAGAGGCGCTGCCCCGGCTGGGCGCCACCCGCGCGGAGGCGCACGCGGCGCACACCCGCTGGCAGGCGCTGCAGCAC
Organism: Geodermatophilus sp.; assembly: GCA_035645175.1. Taxonomy (GTDB): domain Bacteria; phylum Actinomycetota; class Actinomycetes; order Mycobacteriales; family Geodermatophilaceae; genus Geodermatophilus. The sequence continues at coordinate 2,685 of DASQNB010000480.1, read as the reverse complement.
GCGCCGCGGGCGCCGCGCGGGCTGGCGCTGCGCTCGGCCGTCCTCGGCCCGCCGGAGGAGACCGAGGACCGCCGCTTCGGGGACCTGGACCTGGAGGTGCGCCGCTGGCCGCTGCCGCTGTGGCCGCACCTGTACTGGGAGGTGCTCACCGGCCCGGGCGGCAGCGTGCTGGCCGAGCACCTGGTGCGGGCGCCGGGCTCCCCGGTGCCGCGGGCCACGGTGGGCCGGCTGCGGGTGTGGGAGCACGTGCTCGACGACGTCGTCGGCCTGCCCGGCGCGCGGAGCATCGACCCCGGCGTGGTCACCCGCTGGGAGGTGGCCCTGCCCGGCGGCGTCCGCACCCGCTTCGTCTGGGGCCTGCTGCAGTCCGTCGACCGTTGAGGGACGGGGTCCTCCTTCACACGGCGATGCGGTTGAACCTCGGCGTCGCGCCCATGGTGTCCACGCTGGCGACCTTGACGACGTCGCCGGACGTCGGGGCGTGCACCATCTGCCCGTTGCCGAGGTAGATGCCGATGTGGCTCACCGGGCTGTAGAAGGCGACCAGGTCACCGGGGCGGGCCTCGGCCCGCGAGACGGGATTGCCCATCTGCGACTGCATGCGGCTGGAGTGCGGCAGGCTCACCCCGACCGCCTCGAACGCGTACTGCACCAGGCCCGAGCAGTCGAAGGAGTTCGGGCCGCCCGCCGCCCACACGTAGGGCTTGCCGCGCTGGGCCATCGCCCGGTCGACGGCCGCCTGCACCGACCCGCCGGCGGCCACCGCCGGCTCGGAGGCGACGGCGGCCGGCTCCTCGCGCTCGGTGCGGCTGGCCCGGCCGCCCTCACCGGCACCGTGCGCGGCCGCGGCGGCCTCGAGCGCGGCCCGCCGCTCGTCGGCCGACAGCCGGGCGTACTCGGCCTGGTACCCGGCGATCTGCTCCTGCAGGTCGGCCTGCTGGCGGGCGACCGCGTCGTACTGCTGCTGCGCCTCACCGGCGGCGTGGTCGGCGACGATCCGCGCCTGTGCGGCGGCCTCGCCGGCGACGACGGCCCGGTCGAGCAGCTCGCCCTGGTGGCCGGCCACGGCCTGCAGCAGGGTGACCCGGTTGACGAACTCGTCGACCGACCCGCTGGTCATGAGCGCCTGGAAGGAGCCCATGCTCTCGCCGGTGAAGGCGCTGCGGGCGATGCCGACGACGGAGTCCTGGGCGGCGGTCACCGCCGCCTCCGCCTCGGTCACCGCCGCGGCGGCGGCCTGCGCGGCCGCCTGCTGGCCGGCCAGCACCTCGCGCGCCTCGTTGAACTCCTCGGTGAGGACCTCCAGCTCGTGGCCGCGGGCGGCGACGAGGGCCGCGGCCTCCGCGGCGGTGGTCGGCTCCTCGGCGCCGGCGGGGACCGGGGCGAACGCGAGACCCAGGGCCCCCGCGAGGACGAGGGCAGCGCGGCGGGCGGTGCGAGGGGTCGCCATGGTGCGGCGGCACTCCGTTCTCCTACGGCCGCCTACCGGGTCGGCTGACGGGTGCGGGCAGGACGTCGCCCGGCGCGGCGCGTCCGGCCGCGGTGCCGGTGCGCGCCGCCCCCAGTCGTTCGGTGGGTCCCGGCCCCACGCCCCCGGGGAGGAGGGCGCCGGCTCGGCGGCATCCGCGGGGTGTCACCCAGACTGGTGACGGAGCGCCCCGACGGATGTACTGACCGTAAGGGGCGTGACCCCGCTGTGACAATCACCCACGTGTGATCTCGTCGGGATTCGACTCGACCGCGCTGCTCGCCGGTGACCGTCGGGGCCGGTGTGACGGACGGGGTTCACCGGGGACGCCGCGGGGCACGCAGCGGTCATGGATCTCAAGCGACCCCTGGTCGTGCTGGCACTCGTCGGCGCGCTGGCCGGGTGCGGCAGCAACACCGATCTGGACCGCGGCGAAGGCGAGTGCAACGCCGCCGAGGCCGGCGCGACCGACGAGGAGCTCTGCCAGGACACCGAGCAGGACAACGAGGAGCAGAGCGAGACAGAGGACGACAGCGAGGGCTGACGAGGCGGGGTGACTGGGCGAGGGAGCGGCGCGGCCGGCCGGCGACGCGCCGGCCACGGTCCGCCGACGGGTGCACACCGGTACGACGCCGTCGTCGTGGGTGCCGGCCACAACGGGCTGGTGGCCGCGGCGTACCTGGCCCGCGCCGGGTGGTCGGTGCTGGTGCTCGAACGGCTCCCCGAGGTCGGCGGCGCCGCGGTCGGCCGGCAGGTCTTCCCCGGGGTCGACGTCCGGCTGTCGGCGTACTCCTACCTGGTGAGCCTGCTGCCCGACCGGGTCGTCGCCGACCTCGGCCTGCGGCTGACGTTGGCCGACCGCGCGGTCGCCTCCTACACCGCCGTCCCCGGCGGCCCGGGCCTGCTCGTCGAGCGGGACGAGGGCCCGGCCACCGCGGCCTCCTTCCGCGCCCTCACCGGCTCCGACGCCGAGCTGGCGGCCTGGCAACGCTTCTACGGGCGGGTGGCCACCCTGGCCGAGGACCTCGCCCCCACCCTCACCGAGCCGCTGCTGTCCCCTGGCGAGCTGGCCGGCCGGCTGCACGAGCCGCGGCTGTGGCACGACCTGCGCGAGCGGCCGCTGGCCGACGTGGTCGCCGACGAGGTGTCGCACGACGTCGTCCGCGGGGTGGCGCTCACCGACGGGCTGATCGGCACGTTCGCCGACGTGCACGCCG
>DASQNB010000479.1:0-3980 GCA_035645175.1 Geodermatophilus sp. | reverse complement strand
CACTCGACCGGCTCCCAGCCGCGGTCGGCGCAGAGTTCCAGGCAGTCGGCGCGTTGGCGGGCGACGGCCAGCGCAGTTCCCTCCGTTCGAGGGACTGGCGCACGGCGGAGCGAAGCCACAGCAGCGGTCGAAGTGGATCGTCGTGCGGGAGGTTCGGCGGGAGGAGGGCCGGACGCGCGGTCGACGTAGAGCGCCCGGACATCGGCTGAGTAGCCGCCTGCTGCGGTCACAGGTCGAATCGCGATCGGGTCACTGCCCGGCGGCGTCCGCTGCGTTCGGGTCGCGCTCCTCGCTCTCGGGCCGCGTTTCCGAGGCTCGCGTGTCCATGCGCTCGAGGCGCTGACGGATCGCCGCGACGTTGAGCGCCAGATCCTCGAGCGCCTCCACGGCGCGCGTCGCGAGCGCGAACGTGAGGTTCTCGCGCTGCTGCTCGGCGCTGGGCTCGCGCTTGCCCTGCGGGATCTCGGAGCGCTCACCCGGACGGCGCGTCGCCTCCGCCCACGGCTCGTCATCGGTCCGCGGATCGCCGAACAGCTCGCGCAGCATCCGCTGCGCCAGCTCGAGGAACTCGCCTGGGTCAGGCCGGTTGGTCGCCATCCGTTCCTCCTCAGCTCCGGTCGAGCACGTCGCGCTGACCGGGGATGGCCGGTCCGCGGCGACGTGACCAACGTACGACCAACCAAGCGCCCTCAACAGCCGAGGACGTCCGGTGATGGCGACTCGTCTGACCTGCCTGTTCATCACACACCGACCGGTCCCAAAGCCATCACAATGCGACTCGCAGGGTCACGTGGCTGAAGGGACCGGCGGTGCCCGTTCGCGCAGACAGGTCGTTCGGCGGCCACCTCGGCAGTTCAGTCGCCTCGGGCCCGCGCGAATCGCTGCACCGCGGTCAAGGCGTCCGGTCAGTCCACGGCGTCGGCGACGGTCGGCCTTCTCGCCCGGCGCCCCTGGAGGTCGGCTCGGCCAGGAGGGCCGACGCCACCGGAGAATCCAACACCGCGGCGGATCGCTGGAGGACCGCCCGAGGACAACTGGGATGCCATCGGCCAGGCCAGGACGATTCTCGCCCGCCTGGCCGCGGCGGCATGAGAGGGGGCGCTGAGCGCCAGAGCGATGGACCCTTCGAGACACGCTCACCCTCAGCAACGGAAGCGCTGTGGCGCCAACGCCGCATCCGCGCTGGCTGGGACGGCGCTGCATGACCACCGTTGTGACCACCATTGCCCCTGTTCGAGGTCGTTCGCCACCGTCCGTCCGCGTTCCGTATGCCGTCTGACGTGCGCAGATGAATCTTCGCGAACCTCCCCGAACCCGCGGCCGACGTCTGGGGGTCGAGGGCGCAGGTTCCCATCCTGTCGGCTCGACAGCGGCGAGTCGCAGCTCACGGGCTGGTTCGGAGAGACGCATCGGCCCCTCGTCGCTTCTCCGGGCGACGTGGCCACCGTCAGGCCACTCTCCCCTGTAGGGGACGGCGCCGAGCCGTGGCGAACGGTGTGCACGTGGCCTGCCGCGGCTGTGACGACAGCGTCCGACGCCGGCGCTTCCAGCGAGGACCGGGTCGGGGCCAGGATCGTCGAGTGAGCCGCTCCGCACTGACGCCGCGGGACGACGTGCGCCGGCTCCCGCGACCATCAGCGGCGGCCGGAGGGAGTTCTCGCTCGACGAGGCGGGCGAGCCGGCCGCGATCGTCCACACGGTGGCGATGACCGAGACGAACGCGGCCGGTCGGGCTCCGGCCGACGCGTGACCTCAGCGACATCCCGCCGATGACCTGACCTGGAGGATGGATGGCCGACTACACCGCTACCGCGATCTGCGAGGGCGACTACTGGGTGATCGACGTTCCGGGTATCGGTACCACCCAGGCCGACAGCGTCGACGACCTCGAGGAGATGGCCCTCGATCTCGTCATCGCGATGACCCACGCCGCCCCCGAGGAGGTGCGCGTTCGGGTGGACATCGTCTGACCCGGCCACCAGCGGGTGAGCTCGCTGCGCCGCCGGGACCGGGCGGCCGAGGTGTCGCCCGTCTTCCGCTCCGCTGTCGCGCCTGCGGCCGGGCCAGAGACGGTAGGTCTGGTGACGCGTCTGCCCCAGCCGGTGCTCTCACCGCCCTGACCCCCACAGCCGCCTGCCACCGCGGGCGACTCATCGACTGGCGTGCCGCCGAACCGGCGCAACCGTCCAGTCGATTCTCGTTCTCGGTCCCCGGCCGTCGGCGACCGAGGAACGACCAACAATCCACCGTTCGCGACCGGCGAGTGCCAACGGGCCCCGACGCCACGCACCGCCGCTGGCCTGCATGTCCAACATCCGCCAACGGTGACCAACAGCCCAAAGATCAACTCGCAGGGTCTCACCTTGCCCGAGCCCAGTCGGACGCGATGAAGATCAGCCATTCCCATCTGGTCAGTTCAGGGCGGCATCCAGAAGGCACCGCACCCGGTCAGACGGTGAAGGACTCGGGGCCGAAGCGGCCGAACGCCACGAAGACGGCCATGGCGAGATAGGTCGAGTCCAACAGCGCGTGCTTGAACTCTTGACGGCGGTAGGTCACGATCGCCGCGCCCACCATGATCGTCGCCAGACCGACAGCGGCCAGCGGCACCAGAACCGGCGCGATGTCGAGCAGGGCGGGCAGGATCAGGCCGACGGCGCCCAGGATCTCGACCGCTCCGAGAGCCTTGACGAAGCCGGCGCTGAAGTCGAGGACCCATCTACCGCCAGGAGCCTTGGCCAGTTTCTCCCGAGATATGAACAACTTGACGGAGCCGGCGAGCAGGAAGACAGCGGCCAGGAGTCCGGCAATGATCCACAGAGCGAGGTTCATGAGGTTTCTCCCTACAGTGTCAATTCCCGGTTGAGGGTGTCGGGGGCCAGTGAAGTGTCGGGGACGAGGTTCCGGCCCAGATTCGTTGAGCTGGAGGTTGCCTGGCCGGCTCAGAGGAATTGACGTTCTTCGGGCAGCTCTGAGGACCGCGCCAGCGCTGTCAGTCCATCGCGAAGGCGGGCTGTCGCGGTCAGAGAACGGGAGTTCCGTTCGAGGTGAGGGAACTCCCGGCTGACGTCCTCGGGAGCGCCTCGACAGGCCCGCCGGAGTTCGCAGGTGCTGGGCTGTTACACCGACCCGTTTCGTTCTCGAGTTGATCCGTGCGCCGGCGAGCCTGGTTCGCCTCGCGGGCGACGGCCCAGGCGTTCGCCACCGGACCCAGGTGCCCGAGCTTGTCGGGGTTGATCAGCGAGTGGATCGTCTGGATCCGCCCGTCGAGTATGTCGAGCGTCCAGGTGTAGAGGACCTTGTCGTCCCGATCGCGGAAGATCGCGCCCGGCTGGCCGTTCATCTCGCGCGGCTCGAACGTCACTTCGATCCGGACCAACGGCGGGACGATCGAGGCGAGAAGCCGGGCCACCTTCGCGGCGCCGATGACGGCCCTGGCCAACTGCGGGGCCTTCCCGCCGCCGTCCCCGACCAGCTGGACGTCGGCGGCGAGCAGCTCCCGCAGGCCGTCGACGTCCCCTTCCCTGAAGGCGTCGAAGAATCGCTTGGCGAGTTCCTCGCGCTCCCTTCGGTCGGCCTCGAACCGAGGGCGCCCTGCGTCCATGTGGCGGCGCGCCCGCACCGCGAGCTGGCGGCACGCCGCCTCCGACCTCCCCACCGCCGACGCGACCTCGGGGAAGCCGAACCCGAACACCTCTCGCAGCACGAAGACCGCGCGCTCGAGCGGGCTGAGCCGCTCGAGCAGCAACAGGGCCGCCATCGACACCGAGTCGGCCAACTCCGCCGAGCGCGCCGGATCCTCATAGGGGTCGTTGAGCAGCGGCTCGGGGAGCCAGTGCCCGACGTACTCCTCCCGCCGCACGCGGGCCGAGCGCAGCACGTCGATCGAGATCCGGGTGACGACGGCCGAGAGGAAGGCCTTGGTCGACGTGGGTCGTGTCGGGGAGGACTCGAAGCGCAGCCAGGTCTCCTGGACCGCG
>DASQNB010000478.1:0-4047 GCA_035645175.1 Geodermatophilus sp. | reverse complement strand
GCTCGGAGAAGAAGGTGTCGAAGTGGACGCCGAAGCCCTCGAGCGTGGCCCGGATGTCGGCGACCATCGCCTCGACGCCGCGCTCGGCGAACACCGCCAGCTGCTCGTCCTCCGGGCGCTCCAGCAGGCCGGGGTCGGCGGCGACCACCTGACGGGCGACGGTCTCGACGTAGTCGCCCTGGTAGCCGTCCTCGGGCACGGGCCGACCCAGCGCGGTGGCCTGCAGGCTGCGGGCGAACCGCTCGATCTGCGCTCCGGCGTCGTTGACGTAGTACTCGCGGTGGACGTCGGCGCCACTGGCCTCCAGCAGCCGCCCCACCGCGTCGCCGACCGCGGCCCACCGGGTGGAGCCGAGGGTGACCGGTCCGGTGGGGTTGGCCGAGACGAACTCCAGGTTCAGCCGCTGGCCGGCGAGGGTGCCGGTGCGCCCGTAGGCGGGGCCCGCAGTGACCGCGTCCACCGCGATCCGGCCCAGCGCGCCCTGCGCGACGGTGATGTTGAGAAAGCCGGGGCCGGCGACGTCGACCGCAGCGATGCCGGGCTGGGCGCGCAGCTCCCCGGCGAGCACCTCGGCGACCGCGCGCGGCGGCTGCCCGGCGGGCTTGGCCAGGCGCAGCGCGACGTTGGTCGCGTAGTCCCCGTGCTCGGGGTTCTTGGGGCGCTCGACGACGACGTCGTCGGGCACCGGCACGGCCAGCACGCCGCGCTCGACGGCGGCGGCCACGGCGGTCCGGACGACGTCGCGCAGCTGCTCGGGTGTCACCTCACGAGCGTACTGACCGGGTTCCCGCGCCCCGTGCGGCCTTGCTCACCTCCGACGCCCCCGGCCCCGCGCTCCCAGAGGCCGTCCAGGTCCCGCACCTAGACTCGGGGCCCGCCACGCACCGCGCGCAGTCGCCACGCGCCCGGCCGCGCCCGCGCGCGGCCGGGGGGACGAGCACGGACACCGAGCACCCGAGGAACCGAGCACCCGAGGAGAGGCCTTGGCCAAGGACCGCACGCCCGAGCCCGGCCGCACGCGCGGCGGAGCCAGCCGGCAGGGCGCGGCAGGCGGCAGGGGCGGGCGCACCCGTCCGCCGGTGACCAACGTCGTCGCCCCGCAGCGGCCGTGGGGGCTGATCGCCGCGGCGGTCGTCGTGGTGCTGTTCGCCGCCGCGGTCCTCACCTACGCCGTCCTGCAGGTCAACGAGGCCGAGGAGGGCCGGGTCAGCGCGGTCGACGAGATCAGCGGCGTGCAGACCTTCGAGTACGCCGCCGGTCAGGAGCACGTGACCACCCCCGTCGCCTACGAGCAGGCCCCACCGGTGGGCGGGCCGCACGACGGCGAGTGGGCCGACTGCACCGGCACCGTCTACGACGTGCAGATCCGGCAGGAGAACGCCGTCCACAGCCTCGAGCACGGCGCGGTCTGGATCACCTACGACCCCGACGTCGTCACCGGGGACGCGCTGCAGACGCTCACCGACCTGGCGGACGAGTCCGGCCGGATGGTCTCCCCCAACCCCGGGCAGGACTCCCCGATCAGCCTGCAGTCGTGGAACCACCAGCTGAAGGTGGACTCGGCCGACGACCCGCGCATCGTGCAGTTCGCCGACTTCCTGACCTACAACCAGGAGTTCTACCCCGAGCCGGGCGCCAGCTGCGAGAACCCGCAGTTCATCAGCGACCCGCTCACCGTGGAGGACGAGAGTCGCGGCGCCGCCGCGACCGTGTCCGACGCCCCGACCACGCCGACGGCCGGGGCCGAGACCGGGGCTCCGTGACCCCCGCGCGCAGCCCCCTGCGGGTCGTCCTGCTGGCGGTCATCGCCGTCGGGCTGCTCCTGATCGGCGGGGGCGCCGCGGTGGCGCTGGGCCTCGGCCGCGGCGAGCCGGCGCCGACCGGCGACTCCGTGGCCGCCGGGTTCTCCCGCGACATGTCCGAGCACCACCTCCAGGGCGTGGAGATGGCCAACCTGGCGCTGGAGCGCAGCACCGACCCGGAGGTCCGCCAGCTGGCCTTCGACATCGCCGAGACCCAGCAGAACCAGGTCGGGCGGATGCAGGGCTGGCTGGCGCTGTGGGGCCTGCCTCCGACGGCCGGGGAGACCATGGCGTGGATGGGGTCCGGAGCGCACGCCGGCCACGACACGGCCGCAGGGGACGGCGGGCTGATGCCGGGCATGGCCACCGAGGCGGAGCTGGCGCAGCTGCGCTCGCTGTCGGGCACGGCGTTCGACGTCGAGTTCCTGCGGCTGATGATCCGGCACCACCAGGGCGGCTTCGAGATGGCGCAGTACGCCGCCGAGCACGCCGCCGTCCCCGCCGTCGCGGGGCTGGCCGGCACGATCGCCGAGACGCAGACGGCGGAGGTGACCACGATGGAGCGGATGCTCACCGCCCGCGGCGGCACCCCGCTCCCCGCGCCTTGACGTACCGCCCTCTGGACGTCGCGGCGGGGCTGGTAGGTTCTTCTGCGCCCCACCGCAGAGCCCCCGTAGCTCAGGGGATAGAGCACCGCCCTCCGGAGGCGGGTGCGCAGGTTCGAATCCTGCCGGGGGCACCCACTGGTGCTGACCGTCGGTCCCGCAAGAGGCCGACCGTTGGCCCGGATCTGCAGCAGAACGGCCCCGTTGTCAGCCCGTGTACACGGGGGACGAGCAGGTGAAGGCCCTCGTCGGAGCGCGCGTCGGTCTCCTGAACCAGGAAGCTGTCCTCCTCGGGCGTCGCGGTCCCCTGCTCCCAGCGAGCGAGGACCCGGATCCACCTCGGGTGGCCGCCCACGCGTCGCCCGAAGCCGGGACGCGTGAGTGGAGCGTCTCGCCGGGTGACGACCGGCTGCACGCCCCGACCCCCTGGTGAGCCGACGCTGGCGACCCCGTCGTGTGGACGAGTAGGCAGGGCGAACCCCTGCGCAGCCGGGCGACGAGGAGGTCGCGATGACCAACGACCCCGAGGAGATCAGGACGCTGGTCCAGCGGCTGGAGGACGCGATGAACACGCGCCAGCTGGACCTCCTCGACGACATCCTCGCCGCGGACGTCGTCCGGCACTCCCAGGCGACCCCGCAGCTCTCGATCACCAACCGTGAACAGTTCAGGGACTTCTTGCGGCAGGACGCCGAGACCTTCCCGGACAACGTGCAGACGTTCACCCAGGTCCTGGTGGACGGTGACCGGGCCGCCGTGTGGGCGACCTACGAGGGCACGCAGACCGGGCCGATGGGGCCCTTCCCGCCGTCAGGGAAGAGGGCGCGGTTCGACTTCGCCGGCGTCTTCCGCGTCGAGGACGGCAGGATCGCGGAGATGTGGATGATCTGGGACAACGTGACGGTGTTGTCCCAGCTGGGCCACTTCCCGGGCTGACCCCCGGGCCCCGGTGGAGGGTCACTTCCCGGTGGGGAGCCTGGACCTCGGAGTGCCGTACGCACCTCCGGGTGACCGTCGAGGTCAGCTGGTGAGCAGGCCGCCCTCGACCGGCAGCGTCGTCCCGGTCACGTAGCCGCCGGCGTCGCTGACCAGGAAGACCAGCGCAGCGGCCAGCTCCATCGGGTCACCGGCCCGCCCGACGAGCACCCGGCCCATCTGCTGCTCGAGGTAGCCCTCGGGGTACTGGTCGGTCATCTCCGAGGCGAAGAAGCCCGGCGCCAGCGCGTTCACCCGGATGCCCTTGCGGCCGGTCCACTGCTGGGCCAGGTCGCGGGTGAGCCCGATCAGGCCGGCCTTGCTCGCCGCGTAGGCGGCCTGGGGCAGCCCGGCGGTGGTCAGCCCGAGGATGCTCGAGATGTTGACGATCGAGCTGCCCGGCTGCATGACCCGCGCGCAGGCCTGCGCCATCCAGTAGCAGCCGTTGAGGTTGACGTCGATGACCGAGCGGAACTGCTCGGGCGTCTCGCGGGTGGCCGGCACGGCGGTGCCGATGCCGGCGTTGTTCACCAGGACGTCGACCCGGCCGAACTCGGCCACCGTGGCGTCCACCAGGTCCTGGCAGTCCTCGGGGCTGGCGACGTCGGTGCGCACGGTGATCGCCCGCCGTCCGGCCGCTTCCACCGCCGCCCGGGTACCGGCCA
>DASQNB010000477.1:0-7382 GCA_035645175.1 Geodermatophilus sp. | reverse complement strand
GTCGGCCCAGGACGGCGAGCCGTCGGGCGTGGTGAGGTCGCAGAACATCCGCGCGGTGTCGCTGGAGCCGCCCTTGGCCGACGGCATCACCTGGAAGGTGCCGGGGTCGGGCTTGGCGAGCATGTCGGACTCGTAGACGCGGGCGAAGCCCTCGATCGCCGAGCCGTCGAAGCCGATGCCCTCGGCGAAGGCGGCCTCGATCTCCGCGGGCGCCACGGCCACGGCCTTGAGGTAGCCCGAGACGTCGGTGAACCACAGCCGCACGAAGCGGATGTCGCGTTCCTCGAGGGTGCGCAGGACGAACTCCTGCTGTCGGTCCATGCTCGCCATGATCGCGTCCAGTCGTTTCCGGTAGGTGTCGTCGTCCCCAGCCTGCCCCCTCGGCGGCCCGGCGACACCCATCGGCGCGCGCGCAGCACCACCGGAGGGCGCCCGGGGACGCCCCAGTTGATCTAGAGTGTGACCGCCATCACGAGGGCGACGCGGCCACGGGCACGACCCCGCGTCCGGCCGCGGCGCCGCTGGCGGAGGGCGAGATGGACGTCGTTCTTGCACTGCTCGTCATCGTCGTCCTCGGGTTGCTGGTGCTGGTGAGCGCGAGCGTCCGGGTGGTGACCCAGTACGAGCGTGGGGTGGTCCTGCGGTTCGGCCGGCTGTTCGGCGAGGTCCGGCCGCCCGGCCTGACCGTGATCGCCCCGGGCATCGACCGGATGCACAAGGTGAACACCCAGATCGTCACCATGCCGGTGCCGGCCCAGGACGGGATCACCCGCGACAACGTCACCGTGAAGGTGGACGCCGTCGTGTACTGGCGGGTCTACGACCCGGTCCGGGTCGTCGTGGACGTGCAGAACTACCAGGCCGCCATCGGGCAGGTGGCCCAGGCGTCGCTGCGGTCGGTGATCGGCAAGAGCGACCTCGACGACCTGCTGTCCAACCGCGAGCGGCTCAACCAGGGCCTGGAGCTGATGATGGACAGCCCGGCGGTCGACTGGGGCATCCACATCGACCGCGTCGACATCAAGGACGTCGCCCTGCCGGAGTCGATGAAGCGGTCGATGTCCCGCCAGGCCGAGGCCGAGCGCGAGCGCCGGTCACGGGTGATCACCGCCGAGGGCGAGCTGCAGGCCTCGCAGAAGCTGGCGCAGGCCGCGCAGGTGATGGCCACCCAGCCGGCGGCGCTGCAGCTGCGCCTGCTGCAGACCATGGTCGAGGTGGCCGCGGAGAAGAACTCGACGGTCGTCCTGCCGTTCCCGGTCGAGCTGCTCCGCTTCCTCGAGCGCACCACTCCCCCGGCTCCGGACGCCGACGCCCCGGCGGCGGCCGACGGGCTGCCCACCCCCCGGCCGACGACCCCGCCGGTGCCCGCCGGCTGACCGTCGCCCCCGCACGGACGTCCGGGGCGGGGCTCAGGACCGCACGGCGCCTGCTCCGGCCCGGGCGGCCACGCCGAGTGCCACGGCCAGCGCGGCCTCCAGGGCGAGGAAGGCGCCGGTCGGCCACACGGTGAGCCGCCGCTCGGCCACGCACCCCGCGAGCCGGGCCACGGCCATCCCGGCACTCGCGGCGCCCACCGTGCGCAGGACGGCGTCGTCCCCCGGTGCCGAGCCCGAGGCCGCGGCGAGGGAGCCCGCGAGGGCCAGCGGGATGCCTGCGTACACCGTGCGGACCTCGGTCCGGGCCTCCGGCGTGCCCGCGGTGCCGCCGAAGACGCCCGGCACCCGCGCGGGTGCGAGCGCGGCGACGACGCCGATCGCGGCGTAGGCGGCCGCCGCCGACCAGCGCAGGTTCGAGCGGAGGGTCATCCGGCGGAGGGTAGGCGGCGCGTGATCACCCGGACAGCCCCCGTCTGGCCGGGGACCACGCACGGCGACGAGGATGGGCGCGTGAGCGAACCCGTGCAGCTCAGAGTGGCCCTGGCCCAGGTCGACACCCGCGTCGGCGACATCGACGGCAACGCCGCGCTGGTGACCCGCTGGACGGCGGACGCCGCCGCGGCCGGCGCCCACGTCGTCGTCTTCCCCGAGATGACCCTCACCGGGTACCCCGCCGAGGACCTCGTGCTCCGCGAGTCCTTCGCCCGCGCCAGCGAGACCGCGCTGGTCGACCTCGCCGCCGACCTGGCCGAACGGGGTCTGGGCGACACCGCCGTCGTCGTCGGCTACCTCGCGCACACCGAGGGCGCCGGGCCGGCGCCGACCGAGTCGATGCCGGGGGACGACGACCGGCCGGCGGACGCCAACCCGCGCCGCGGCGCCCCGCGCAACGGCGCCGCGCTGCTGTACGGCGGCGAGGTCGTCGTCCGCTACTACAAGCGGCACCTGCCCAACTACGGCGTCTTCGACGAGGCCCGCTACTTCGTGCCCGGCACCGAGCTGCCGGTGGTGCAGCTGCACGGCGTGGACGTGGCGCTGACCGTCTGCGAGGACCTCTGGGTCGAGGGCGGCCCGTGCGGCGTCGCCGGGCAGGCCGGCGTCGACCTGGTCGTCTCCCCCAACGCCTCCCCCTACGAGCGGGCCAAGGACGACCTGCGGCTGCCGCTGGTCCGCCGTCGCGCGGCCGAGGCCCGGGCCACCGTCGTCTACTGCAACCAGGTCGGCGGCCAGGACGAGCTGGTCTTCGACGGCGACTCGGTGGCCGTCGCGGCGGACGGCGAGCTGCTCGGCCGGGCGCCGCAGTTCGTCGAGCACCTGATGTGCGTCGACCTGCGCATCGACCGGGACCGAGCGCCCGAGCGGCGCGAGGGCCGGATCGGGCCGATGACGGTCACCCGGCACGTGCTCTCCGAGGAGCCGGTGCCGGCGTTCGACCCGCGGCCGGCGTCGGTGGCCGAGCCGCTCAGCGACTCCGAGGAGGTCTGGCGGGCCCTCGTCCTGGGCCTCCGGGACTTCATCGACAAGAACGGCATGCCCTCGGTGGTGCTGGGCCTGTCCGGCGGCATCGACTCCGCCGTCTGCGCCGCCCTCGCCGTCGACGCGCTGGGCGCCGACCGGGTGTACGGCGTCGGGCTCCCCTCGAGGTACTCCAGCGAGCACTCCCTGGCCGACGCCGAGGACCTCGCGCAGCGGACCGGGCTGCACTACTCCGTCGTCCCGATCGCGCCGATGGTCGACGCCTACCACTCGTCGGTGGACCTCAGCGGGGTCGCCGCGGAGAACCTGCAGGCCCGGGTGCGCGGCACGCTGCTCATGGGGCTGTCCAACCAGCACGGCCACCTGCTGCTCACCACCGGCAACAAGAGCGAGATCGCCGTCGGCTACTCGACGCTCTACGGCGACTCCGCCGGCGGGTTCGCCCCCATCAAGGACGTCCCCAAGACGCTGGTGTGGGCTCTCGCCCGGTGGCGCAACGAGTACGCGCAGGAACGCGGCGAGACCGCACCCATCCCGGAGAACTCGATCGAGAAGCCGCCGTCGGCCGAACTCGCGCCCGGTCAGGTCGACACCGACTCGCTGCCCTCCTACGAGGAGCTCGACGCGGTGGTCGCCGACTACGTCGACCGCGACCTCGGGATGGCCGAGCTGCTCGAGCTCGGCCACGACCCGGAGGTGGTGGCGAAGGTGCTGCGGCTGGTCGACGCGGCGGAGTTCAAGCGCCGGCAGTCGGCCCCCGGAACGAAGATCAGCCTGAAGGCGTTCGGACGCGACAGGCGGCTGCCCATCACCAACCGGTGGCGGGAGACGCTGCCCACCGTCCGCGAAGGAGCGGCATCACACTCATGAGTGAACCGGTGCTCTACGGCGGGAAGTCCACCGCCCGGGTGCGCGTGCACCACCTGCAGCAGGCCAAGGAGCGCGGCGAGAAGTGGGCGATGCTCACCGCCTACGACGCCTCCACCGCGTCGGTCTTCGAGGAGGCCGGCATCCCGGTGATGCTGGTCGGCGACTCCTCGGGCAACGTCGTCCTCGGGCACAGCTCGACCGTGCCGGTCACCGTCGAGGACATCCTGGTGATGACCAAGGCGGTCACCCGCTCGACGAAGCGGTCGCTGATCGTGGCCGACCTGCCGTTCGGCAGCTACGAGGCCTCGCCGCAGCAGGCGTTCGCCACCGCCGTCCGGATGATGAAGGAGGGCGGCGCGCAGGCGGTCAAGCTCGAGGGCGGGGTCCGGGTCGCCCCGCAGACCCGGATGCTGACCGAGAACGGCATCCCGGTCATGGCGCACGTCGGCTTCACACCGCAGAGCGAGCACGCCCTGGGCGGGTACCGGGTGCAGGGCCGCGGTGCGGGGGCCGAGCAGCTGCTGGCCGACGCGCACGCCGCCCAGGACGCCGGGGCGTTCGCCGTCGTCCTGGAGATGGTGCCGGCCGAGATCGCGGCACAGGTCACCAAGGAGCTGGCCATCCCGACCATCGGCATCGGCGCCGGCGTCGACTGCGACGCCCAGGTGCTGGTCTGGCCGGACATGGCCGGGCTGACCAGCGGCCGGGTGCCGCGGTTCGTGAAGAAGTACGCCGACCTGCGGGCCGAGCTGCTGCGGGCCGCGCAGGAGTACGCCGACGAGGTGCGCACCGGCGTCTTCCCCGGCCCCGAGCACTCCTTCGAGTAGCCGCTCGTCGCTCGCTCCTGGGGTGTTCCTCCCGCTCCGGGACTCCTGCAGCACTCCTGGAGCGGGGGGTTCGCTCCCGGAGCGAGGACGGTCGGCTGTGCCGTGGCGTTGCCGGGCTTCTTCGTGGGTCGCCAGGCCCGCAGCACCGGCAACCCACGAGAGACGCCGGCAATGGGCGGCGTCGGACGTCGGTGACGCAGATGCCGGCGCGGGTCCGGAGCTGGACGCGACAGGGTCCCTACGCTCAGGGCATGCGCTCCGGGCGGTGGGGATCGGTCCTGCGAGGTGTCGTCTTCGACGAGGACCCGGTGCCGGTGGTCCTCCCCGAACCGCTCGCCGACGAGGCCCGCGCGCTCCTCGACCGGGGTGACCGGGCCGGGGCCGTGGCCCTGGTGCGACAGCGCACGCACCTGGGCCTGCGGCCGGCCGTGCTGGCGGTCGACGCACTCCGCTGACACCGGGTGGTGTGCACCTGCGGCGCGTTCTCGACTCGGAGTGCGCCGCGGGCGCACACCACCGCCGGGCGGCGGGTCAGACGTCGGTGACGCGGATGCCGGCGTGCGCCTTGTACCGGCGGTTGACCGACACGAGGTTGATGGTCAGCGCCTCGACCTGGCGGGCGTTGCGCAACCGGCCGGCGTAGATGCCGCGCATGCCGGGCAGCCGGCCGGCCAGCGCCTGCACAGTGTCGGTGGCCTCGCGGACGTCGCCGACGACCATGACGTCGCCGTCCAGGGTGGGCTGGGAGAGGTCCTCGAGCAGCCGCGCCGACAGGTGGTGGAAGGCGCCGACCACGTGCGAGTCGGGCAGCAGCGCGGCGGCCTGCTGGGCCACCGAGCCCTCGGGGACGTCGAGCACGTAGGCGCCGAGCTCGTCGAAGGCCATCGGGACGACGCAGTCGACGACGACCTTGCCGGCCAGCGGGGTGGCCAGCTCGGCGAGGGTGTCGGCGTGCCCGGAGTACGGGACGGCGACGATGACCAGGTCGGCCGCACCGGCGACGTCGACGTTGGAGCCGCCGGTCACCGAGACCTCGCCGCCGCCGGATGCGGCGGTCGCCCGCTCGCCGACCTGCGCGGCCACCTCACCGGCCCGCTCGGCCTCGCGCGAGCCCAGCAGCACGCGCTGCCCGGCCGCGGCCAGCCGGACGGCGAGCCCGCGCCCCTGCGGGCCGGTGCCCCCGAGCACGCCGACGACCAGATCCTCCACCGAGCGTCCGTCGGTCACGTGCCACCTCCCGCGCCGCCGGACCGCCCGGCGTCATCGCGCCGATCATGCCCGGGCGGCCCCGGGACCTCTCAGTCGCCCTCACGCCAGCGGCGGTCCTCGGCGGTCAGCCGCTCCTCGCGCTCGGCCACCGACTGCAGCGCGTGCTCGGCCTCCTCGCGGGTCTCGTACGGGCCCAGGCGGTGCCGCTCGGCGCAGCCGTCCCGGTCCTCCACGGTGTGGTGCTTGAGGCAGTAGAACCACGGTCCCTGCGCCATGTGCGCCGCCCTCCTCCTGATCGGGTCGACCAGCCCCTACCCAGCCTCAGACGTCGACCATCACCTGGTCGTGCCGGGCGTAGAAGGCGGTCATCTCCTCCGGTGTCGGCGTCCGCCCGGTGCGCCGCAGCTCGGCCATCTCGGCGAAGAACTGCTCCCGCGCGATGCCCGGTGCGAAGAGGATGAGGAAGTCGGCCGGCTCGTCACCGTCGTTGCGGAAGCCGTGCACGCCCCGCTCGTGGACCAGTGCGAAGTCACCCGCCGAGTACGGCCGCCAGGCGCCGTCGGCGTACACGGTCAGCTCCCCGGACACCACGTAGAACGACTCGGAGAACGTCTGGTGGTAGTGCGGCGCGGCCCCCGGGCTGTGCGGCGCGAGGCGGTACTCGACCAGGCCGAAGCGGCCGGCGGTCTCCGAGCCGGGCGCGACCATGCGCAGCGCGCTGGTCCCTGCCTCGACCATCGGGTGCTCGGCGAGGGTGCGGACGACGACCGTGCCGGGATCCGGGTGGGACACGGCCGTCACCCTGGCACCGCCGCGCGGCGACGTCGACCCGTTCCGCCCACTGGACGTTAGGGAACGACTGCGCAACGAAAGTTCCTGTGAGCCGCTGTGTGAGGCATGCTGCTCCCGTGACGGGGTGGCGACGCAAGGACACCGACACACTGGTCAGGCGGTACGGTCCAGCCGTCAGCCCGGGGCCGGAACACCGGATCGCGGCGCTCACCCTCGCCGCGCTCACCTTCGTCGCCGGCCTCATCGGCATGGCGAACCTCTTCGTCGACGGGACGCTGCACCAGGGCGCCACCCGCAGCAGCTACACCGTCGCGATGGCCGCCTGCCTGGCGGCAGCCGTCGCGCTGGCCGTCCGGCAGCGGATCGGCCGGTGGCAGACCTTCGGGCTGGTGCTGCTCGTCGAGGTCGTCTACGTGATCGTCGTCCTCAGCATCTCCGAGCCGGCGCAGGCGACCCCGCTGATGCTGCTGTTCCCCTCGTTCGTCTCCGCCTGGTTCCTGGGCACCCGGATGCTGGGCGCCACCATGCTCGCGACTGTGGCGGCCTGCACGATCGCCCTAGAGCACACCTATGACGGTGTCCTGTCGATCGCCGTGCAGGTGGCGATCAGCGCCGGCGCCTTGAACACCGCGGCGTTCGGCGTCTACGTGCTGCGCCGCCGGGTGCAGCGGCTGCTCGAGGCCACGCAGGCGCTGTCCCACCAGGACCCGCTCACCGGGCTGGCCAACCGGCGGTTCCTCCTCGAGCAGGCCCCGCGGGTCTGGCGACAGGCCCGCCGCGAGGGGTCGCGGGTGGCCGCGATGGTCCTGGACCTCGACCACTTCAAACAGCT
>DASQNB010000476.1:0-17877 GCA_035645175.1 Geodermatophilus sp. | reverse complement strand
GGACACCCTGGCCGCGCTCGTCGACGACCTCGACGCCAAGCACCCGGGCCTGAAGAACCGCCTCGTCACCGAGGAGGGCAAGCTGCACCGCTTCGTCAACGTCTACGTCAACGACGAGGACGTGCGCTTCACCGGTGCGCTGGACACCCAGGTCAAGGACGGCGACTCGGTGACGATCCTCCCGGCGGTCGCCGGCGGCTGATCGCCGTCCCGGCCCTCCCCGACACGGAAGAACCCTGATGGCCCGCTTCGCCTCCCTCGTCGACTCGCTCGGCAACACCCCGCTGGTGGGGCTGCCGAGCCTGTCGCCGACCCCCGACGTCCGGCTGTGGGCCAAGCTGGAGGACCACAACCCCACCGGGTCGATCAAGGACCGGGCCGCCATCTCGATGATCGAGGCGGCGGAGAAGGAGGGGCGGCTCAAGCCGGGCGACACCATCCTGGAGCCCACCAGCGGGAACACCGGGATCTCGCTGGCGATGGTGGCCAGTCAGCGTGGGTACCGGCTGATCTGCGTGATGCCGGAGAACACCTCCATCGAGCGGCGACAGCTGCTGGAGATGTACGGCGCGCAGATCATCAGCTCCCCGGCGGCCGGCGGCTCCAACCAGGCCGTCGCCGTCGCCAAGGGGCTGGCCGCCGAGCACGACGACTGGGTGATGCTCTACCAGTACGGCAACCCGGCCAACGCCGAGGCGCACTACACCGGCACCGGTCCGGAGATCCTGGCCGACCTGCCCTCGATCACCCACTTCGTCGCCGGGCTGGGCACCACGGGCACCCTCATGGGCGTCTCCCGCTTCCTGCGCGAGAGGAAGCCCGACGTGCGGGTCGTCGCGGCCGAGCCGCGCTACGGCGAGCTCGTCTACGGGCTGCGCAACATCGACGAGGGGTTCGTCCCCGAGCTCTACGACCCGACGCTGCTGGACTCCCGGTTCAGCGTCGGGCCGCAGGACGCCCTCCGCCGCACCCGGCAGCTGGTCGAGCAGGAGGGCATCTTCGCCGGTATCTCGACCGGTGCGATCCTGCACGCGGCGCTGGGCATCGCCGACAAGGAGGTCGCCGCCGGCCGGAGGGCCGACATCGTCTTCATCGTCTGCGACGGCGGCTGGAAGTACTTGTCCACCGGTGCCTACGCCGGCACGTTGGAGGAGGCGACCTCCGCGCTCGAGGGCCAGCTGTGGGCCTGAGCCGGGTCCTGCTCCGGGCGTGACGACGGTCTCCTGAGCCCCTGCGGCTAGCCTGACCGGCGCCGATGGGGACCGAGCGGGGGAGCAGCGCGTGAGGCTGACGGTGGTCGGCTGCTCCGGCAGCGGTCCGGGGCCGGCGTCCCCTGCGTCCTGCTACCTGGTGGAGCACGACGGCTTCCGGGTGCTGCTCGACCTGGGCAACGGCGCCTTCGGCACCCTGCAGGCCCTCGTCGACCCGGCGACCGTCGACGCGCTGTACCTGTCGCACCTGCACGCCGACCACTGCCTCGACGTCGCCCCGTTCATCGTGTGGCACCGCTACTCGGGGCGTTCCCGGGGGCGGCCGGTGCCCCTCTACGCCCCGCCGGGCGCCGACCGGCGGCTGGCGTCGGCCTACTACGGGGACAGCGCCCCGCTCGAGGACGTCTTCGACTTCACCGTCCTCACCGGTGCGCCGTTCGACCTCGGACCCTTCCAGGCGCGGACGGCGCGCACCGCCCACCCGGTCGAGTGCCACGCGGTGCGGCTGACCGCGGGCGGCCGGTCGCTGGTCTACACCGGCGACACCGGCGCCAGCGCCGCCGTGGTCGACCTCGCCCGCGGCGCCGACGTCCTGCTGGCCGAGGCCGCGCACCCCGACGTCCCCGGCCTGCCCAGGGACCTGCACCTCACCGGCCGGGAGGCCGGTGAGCACGCCGCTGCGGCCGGCGTCGGCCGGCTGCTGCTCACCCACGTGCCGGCCTGGATCGACCCCGCGGGGCAGGTCGCGTCCGCGCGGGCCGTCTTCCCGGCGGCCGAGCTGGTCGTCCCGGGCGCCACGTACGACGTCTGAGCGGTTGCCCGGGCGGGCGTGGCCGGGCACGGTGGGCCGGTGGTCGACGACGAACGGGACGGCGTCCGGCTGACCAGCCTCGACGCCCCGCTGGGTGACGGGCTCGAGGTGACCAAGGGCGACCTGGTCGACCACCTCGACGCGTTCGCCGACCGGCTGGTGCCGCAGCTGGCCGGCCGGCCGCTGTCGGTGAAGCGGGTGCGGCCCGGCCAGGAGCCGTTCATGCAGCGCAACGTCGCCAAGGGCGCGCCGGACTGGGTGCGGACCGTCCCGATCTGGTCGTACGGCGCGCACCGCGAGGTGCACCAGGTGCTCTGCGACGACCGGCGCACGCTGCTGTGGCTGGCCAACCAGCGGGCGGTGGAGTTCCACGTGCCGTTCTTCCGCGCCGGTGAGGAGCAGCCGACCGGCATCGTGCTCGACCTCGACCCGCCGGAGGGCGCGGAGTTCGCCGTGGTCGTGCAGGCCGCGGAGCTGGTGCGGCGGGCGCTGGCCGACGCCGGCCTGTCCGGGGCGGTGAAGACCAGCGGGTCCAAGGGCGTGCACGTGGTCGTCCCGGTGCGGGGGACGTCGTTCGAGGACGCCGCCGCCGCGACCCGCGCGCTGGCCGCCCGCGCCGCCGCGCTCGGACCGGACCTGGCCACGACCGCCTACATCCGGGAGGACCGGCACGGCCGGGTCTTCCTCGACTCCACCCGCTCGGGCTCCTCGACGATCGTGGCCGCCTACAGCCCGCGCATCCGCCCGCGCCTGCCGGTGTCGGCCCCGGTCGCGTGGGAGGACCTGCCCTCGGTGCGGCCGGGCGAGGTCACCGTGCGGACGGCGCCGCGACGGCTCGGGGACGGCGACCCGTGGACGGCGCTGCTGCCCGACCCGCAGGAGCTGCCCGCCGACCTGGTCGCCGAGGGCCACACCATCCCGGTCGCCCGCGTCCAGGCGATGCACGAGGGCCGTCGGCGCGCCCGTGCCCGCCGCACGGAGGCGGGGGACTGACGGTCCGCGGCCGCGTCCACAGCGGCGGCACCGTCCACAGGCCCCGGCCAGGCGGTCGTCCGTGCCGGGCACGCTGCCGGCCATGTCCCTCGACCCGCAGACCACCGCCTGGCTCGACCAGGAGGACGCCCACCTCGCCCGTGTCATCCGGCGGCACCGCTGGGCGGTGCAGTACGTCGGCTCCGAGGACGACGACGAGCCGCCGTTCGGCTACACGATCGGGCTGTTCGGGCTCGGCCACCCGGAGCTGGTCGTCGTGGGCCTGGGGATGGAGGCCGCGCACGGGGTGCTGCAGCGGGTGGCCGAGGACGTCGCCACGGGGCGGGACCTGGTGCCCGGTGAGCTCATCGCCTGGGACGACCGGCCCGGCCGGCTGTGCGTCGAGGCCTCACCCAACCCCGGTGAGGTGGTGCTGGGCGCCAACCGCTTCTACCAGCGGCCGCCGGAGTACTCGGTGCCGGCGTTCCAGCTCGCCTGGACCCACGCGGAGGGGCACTTCCCCTGGGAGGAGGGGTACCCGTGCGGCCCGGAGTGCCAGCCGCGGCCCGGCACCTGGCGGGCCTGAGCCGCGGCCCCTGTAGGTGAAGGACCCCGTCCTCCCCACCCCTCGCGAGCTCGGGGCGGTGCCCTGGGGGGGCCGGGCTGGGGGCAGGGGGGCCTTCCTCAGTCCAGGCCGAGGTCGCGGCGCAGCTTGGCGACGTGGCCGGTGGCCTTGACGTTGTAGGCGGCCTTCTCGATGCGGCCCTCGGCGTCGACGACGAAGGTCGACCGGATGACGCCGACGACCTCCTTGCCGTAGAGCTTCTTGGTCCCGTACGCGCCGTAGGCGGCGAGCACCTGCTTGTCGGGGTCGGAGACCAGGGTGATCTGCAGCCCCTCCTCCTCGCGGAAGCGCAGCAGCTTGTCCGGCGGGTCGGGGGAGACGCCGATGACGTCCAGCCCCGCCTCGGCCAGGTCACCGGCGGCGGCGGTGAAGTCGACGGCCTGCGTGGTGCAGCCCGGGGTCATCGCCGCCGGGTAGCAGTAGACGATCACCCGGCGTCCGCGGTGGTCGGCGAGCGACACCGGGTTGCCGTCGGCGTCGGGCAGCGTGAACTCCGGAGCGGGGTCGCCCGGCGCCAGGCGGACGGGAGCCGTGTCGAGGCCGCTGTCGGTGTCGGTCATGACCCGCATCCTGCCGTGCCCGGCCGACGTCCTACCACGGGGCGGTGCCCGCGGCGGGTCACCCCGCGAGGACATCGGCCGGCTCCCGCGCGGCCCCCCTGCAGGGGCCCAGCGCGAGTTTGCGAGCGGTGGGGGGCAGGGGGTCCTCTCTCAGCCGGCGAGGAAGGACAGCCGGACCTGGCGCTTCGGGTTGTCGGTGTTCGTGTCGACCAGGCACACCCGCTGCCACGTCCCCAGCTGGAGGCGGCCCTCGAGCACCGGGATGCTCGCGTGCGGCGGGACGAACGCCGGGAGCACGTGGTCGCGGCCGTGGCCGGGGCTGCCGTGCCGGTGCCGCCAGCGCCCGTCGCGGGGGAGGAGGACGTCGAGCTGGGCGAGCAGGTCGTCGTCGCTGCCGGAGCCGGTCTCGATGATCGCGACGCCCGCCGTCGCGTGCGGCACGAACACGTGCAGCAGCCCGCCGGTCTCGCCGCGCACGAACTCCGTGCACTCGTCGGTGAGGTCGACCACCGTGGGCTCGCCTCCGGTCCGGATCGTCCGCAGCTCTGATCGCATGAGGGGACGATGACACGGTCGTCCCACCGGACGACACCGCAGCCAGGTGCCGTTCCCGACGCCGTGGAGCCCGCCCGCGTCCCCGCTCGGGGGGCTTCCGGCCCCCGCTCGCGGGAGGGCCCCTGCCGGGGCGCACTACTGTCGGCGTACGTGACCGCAGCAGCCGCGCGCCCGCGCCCCGACGGCCGGGCCGCCGACCAGCTCCGTCCCGTGACCATCACCCGCAACTGGCTCGACCACGCCGAGGGTTCGGTCCTCGTCGAGTTCGGCCGCACCCGCGTGCTCTGCGCGGCCAGCGTCACCGAGGGCGTGCCGCGCTGGCGCAAGGGCTCGGGCCTGGGCTGGGTCACCGCCGAGTACGCGATGCTGCCGCGCGCGACGCACACCCGCAGCGACCGCGAGTCGGTCAAGGGCCGCGTCGGCGGGCGCACCCACGAGATCAGCCGGCTGGTCGGGCGCTCGCTGCGCGCCGCCGTGGACCTCGCCGCGCTGGGGGAGAACAGCATCGCCATCGACTGCGACGTCCTGCAGGCCGACGGAGGCACCCGGACGGCTGCGATCACCGGCGCCTACGTCGCGCTCGCCGACGCGGTCTCGTGGCTCGGTGAGCGGCGGAAGCTGGCCCGCCCGAAGGCGATCCTGCAGTCGGTGGCGGCGGTGAGCGTCGGGGTGGTCGACGGTCAGCCGCGGCTGGACCTCGCCTACGAGGAGGACGTGCGCGCCGGCACCGACATGAACGTCGTCTGCACCGGCGACGGCAGTTTCGTCGAGGTCCAGGGCACCGCGGAGAACGGCGTCTTCGACCGCGGCACGCTCGACGCGCTGCTGGACCTCGCGGTCGGTGGCTGCACCGAGCTCACCCGCCTCCAGACCGAGGCCCTGCAGCAGGCCGGCGCACGATGAGCGGCCGGCTGCTCCTGGCCACCCGCAACCCCGGCAAGCTCGCCGAGCTGCAGCGGCTGCTGGAGAGCGCCGTCCCCGGCGTGGCGGTGGTCGGCCTGCGCGACGTCCCGGAGTACCCGGAGGCCCCCGAGACCGGGGCGACCTTCGCCGAGAACGCGCTGCTCAAGGCGCGGGAGGCGGTCCGCCACACCGGGCTGCCGGCGGTCGCCGACGACTCCGGGCTGACCGTCGACGCGCTCAACGGGATGCCCGGCGTCCTGTCCGCCCGCTGGTCCGGGCAGCACGGGGACGACGCCGCGAACACCGCGCTGCTGCTCGGCCAGCTGGCCGACGTGCCCGACGGGCGGCGCGGGGCGGCGTTCGTCTGCGCCGCCGCGGTCGTCACGCCGGACGGCGCCGAGCGGGTGCTCGAGCGGTCGTGGCGTGGCCAGGTGGTCCGGGAGGGGCGCGGGTCCAACGGCTTCGGCTACGACCCGGTGTTCCTGCCGGACGGGCTGGAGCGCACGGCGGCCGAGCTCACCGCGGCGGAGAAGGACGCGCGCAGCCACCGCGGGCAGGCCTTCGCCGCGCTGGTGCCGCTGGTCGGGGAGCTGCTGGGCCGGTCCTGACCCGCCTCCCCGGCCTCCGGGGCGGGGCCGGGTGCGACGACGCGCGGCTCACCCCTTGGGAGGGAGTGGACGGTCTGGGGTGGACCGGACGGCCGGGACGTCCGATCCGGTTCCTGTCACCTGCACCAGGCGGGTGCGAGGACGACGAGGGACCATGCCCTTCCACCGCAGTCGGCCCGCGGGGCCCACCGCAGGACGCGTGCCGGCGACCGGCGCGCGGGGGAGTGCCCGCCTGCGGCTGTCCACCCACGCCGCGACCGCCGGGCTGGTGGTGGTCCTGGCGGTGCTCACGGTCTTCTCGGTGACGGCCGCGGTGACCAACGCCCGCGCGTCCGCGGAGGCCGAGCAGAGCGTCGCGGTGTCGCAGTGGTCCGAGCGGGCCGAGCGCTCCCTCGTGCAGCAGTCGGTCCTCGTCGACCAGATGGCGATCGACCCGGACGCCGGGCTCCGGGCGCAGTACGACGCGGCCGGCGCGGGCACCCGTGCCGGGATCGAGGGGATGGGCTCCGTCGTGGGAGCCGACCACGCCGACCCGGTCGAGGAGTGGCTGCGGCTGCACGCCCGCTACGAGTTCGCGGTCGAGCAGCTGCTGGCCGCCACCGCGCAGAACTCCTCGATCGCCGAGGCGTTCGAGGACGCGTACGTCGACCCGCACTTCGATGCACTCGAGACCGTGCTCCGGGACGAGGCCGAGGAGCACTGGAACCGGGCCGGCGAGGCGCTGGCCTTCGTGGGCGACGTCCAGCAGGTCCTGCTCGTCGCCACGCCGCTGCTCTTCGGGGCCGGGCTCGGACTGGTGGCCTGGTTCACCGCGGTGCTGACCCGCAGCCGACGCGAGACGGTGGCGCAGGCCGAGCGCAACCGGCAGCAGGCGCTGCACGACGCGCTGACCGGTCTGCCCAACCGCACCCTGCTGCGCCAGCGCAGCGACGCGGCCCTGGCCGGCGCCGACGCCGGGACAGTGGGGTTGATGCTGATCGACCTGGACCGGTTCAAGGAGATCAACGACACCCTCGGCCACGCCTACGGCGACGTCGTCCTGCAGGCGGTGGCCGACCGGCTGCGCAGCACGGTCCGCGGCAGTGACACGGTGGCCCGGCTCGGCGGCGACGAGTTCGCCATCCTGCTGCCGAGCGTCGTCGACGAGGTGTCCGCACGGCAGTTGGCCGTCCGGGCGCTGGCCGTGATGGAGGCGCCGATCGAGGTCGACGGCGTCTCGCTGGACGTCGACGCGAGCATCGGCATCGCGCTGTCCGGTACGCACGGGGACGACGTCGAGTCGCTGCTGCAGAACGCCGACATCGCCATGTACTCGGCCAAGGACCGCGGGCTGGGCGTGTGCGTCTACGACGCCTCGCTCAACGACCACAGCCCCGAGCGGCTGGGCCTGCTCGGCCAGCTGCGCCGGGCGATCGACAACGGCGAGCTGGTCCTGCACTTCCAGCCGAAGATCGCGCTGCCCGGCGCCCGGGTGTGCGGGGTCGAGGCGCTGGTGCGCTGGGTGCACCCTCAGCGCGGCCTGATCCCGCCGGGGGACTTCATCCCGCTGGCCGAGCGCACCCCGCTGATCCGGCCGCTGACCCGGTACGTCATCGACGCGGCGCTCGAGCAGTGCGCGCGGTGGCGCGACGCCGGCCGGGTCCTCGGGGTGGCGGTCAACGTCTCGGCCCGCAACCTGCTCGACGAGCACTTCGTCGAGGAGGTCGAGGAGCTGCTCGCGTACTGGCAGCTGCCGGCGTCCTGCCTGGAGCTCGAGGTCACCGAGAGCGCGATCATGGCCGATCCGGACCGGGCCCGGCGCATCCTCACCCGGCTGGCCGAGTGCGGCGTCACGTTGTCCATCGACGACTTCGGCGTGGGCTACACCTCGCTGGCGCAGCTCAAGGACCTGCCGGTGCACCAGCTGAAGATCGACCGCTCGTTCGTCGCCTCGATGGCGGCCGACCCGAGCAACGCGCTGATCGTGCGGTCGGTCGTCGAGCTCGGGCACAACCTGGGGCTGACCACCGTGGCGGAGGGTGTCGAGGACGAGGTGACCCGCGACCGCCTGGAGGCCATGGGCTGCGACGTGGCGCAGGGGTACCACATCTGCCGGCCGATGGTGGCCGAGCAGCTGGAGGCCTGGTTCGACGCGACGGTCGCCGTCCGGGTCTGAGCCGGCGGGCACCCGGCGTCCCGCGGCCCCGGTGTCCCCGGGGCCGCGGGCGTCGCGTCAGGGGGTCGGCTCGGCCCCGGCGGCGGGGGAGGTGTCGTCCCCTGCCGAGTCCTGCGCCGAGTCCTGCGTCGACTCCTCCGACGACCCGTCCGAGGAGCCGGTCGGCTCGCTCTCGGTGGTCGGCTCGGCCTGCGAGGAGCGCGTCGGCGTCGCCGACCCGGACCCCTCGCTGCCGGACCCCTCACCGCTGGAGTCCTCGCCGCCGGACGCCTCGTCCTCCTCCGACGTCGACTCGGCGTCGGTGCCGGTGGCCGGGGCGCTGGTCTCGGTGGCCGGTGCGGTCGTGCTGGGGGACGACGGCGTCGCCGGGTCGCCGGACTCCTCATCGGAGGATGACGACGACGACGCGTTGGTGATCGCGCCGATGGTCGTGGCGGTGGAGGTCTCGGTGCCGCTGACCAGCGCGGACACCGGTCGCTGCCCGATCAGCTCGATGCCGGTCACGATGCCCATGGCCAGGGCGAAGACGGCGGCGGCGTAGACGGCCACCCTGGTCCAGCGGGGCCGGGGACGCCGGTCCGGTGCGCGACGGGGGTCCAGGTGGGCGGGCAGCACCTTGGTCGCCGGAGCCGCTGGAACCGCCGGGGCTGGTTCGGCATCCGCGACCGCGTCCTGACGTCCGGTGAGCTGCCCGCGGGCGCGGCGCAGCTTCTCGTTCGTCTTCTGCAGGGAGTTGCTGTAGAGCGCGGCGCTGACGGTGCTGATGACGCTCGCCAGCGCTGCGCCGATCAGGGTGCCGGCCAGGCCGAAGAAGGAGGCCACCACGGCGGAGGACACCGCGGCCAGGGCGCCGGCGGCCACCTGGGTGGCGCTCAGCTGGGCGCCCTGCGGCTTCTCCTCGGTCAGTTCGGATCGTTCGGTCGTGTCGGGGCGCGGCGAGGTCATGGGCTCCGGCGGGGTCGAGGACGTGCGGGGGAGGGGGGCCGGACCGGGCAGCACTGCGCGACGGGCCTGTCCTGCCAGACTACGGGTCCTGTCGCGGGGCGTTCAGACGCGCTCACGCTCAGCAAGCCGCTGAACTGCGGAGACGCAGCCGTGTGATTCCTGTCTCGACGGGCCGCGCACCGAGAACGGAGGCGGGTCGTCTGTGGGGTCGTGGAGCGGTGGTCGGCCGGGTGGGCGGATGAGGACGCGTGGCCGGTGCGGTGGCCCCAAGACGAGTTGATCATGGGGTTGTCGTCGATGACACGCGCGGACACGCCGTGCGCGGTGACGACAACCCCATGATCATCGCGAGGTGAGCCGTGTACCCACCGACCATCGCGAGCGGGCGCCCGGATGCGCGCGCACAGTGGGCAGGTGCGGATCTCCGTGGGCGACGTCCGGGCGCTGCGCTTCGACGACGGGACGCCGGTGACCGCGGCCTCCGCGGTCGCGCCCCTCGGCGACGGCTGGCTCGTGGCCCAGGACGACTCGACGTCCGCCGCGTGGCTGCGAGACGGCTCGGTGACCCCGTTGCGCCTCCTGCCGCCCGTCGAGGGCCACGACCGGTTCAGCGAGGCGGCGGGTACCAAGCGCCTCAAGCCCGACCTCGAGGTGGCCTGTCCCGCGGAGGTCGACGGGGAGCCGGCCGTCCTGCTGCTCGGCTCGGGCTCCACGGCCCGACGCACGCGCGGTGTGCTGGTGCGCGCGCACGACGGGCGGCCCGTCGCCGCGGAGCTGGGCCCGCTCTACGCACTCGTGGCCCGGCGTCTGGGGCTCGACGACGGCCAGCTCAACCTGGAGGGCGCCAGCCGGCACGGCGGGACCGTGCGGTGGTTCAACCGCGGCAACCTCGCTGCCGGGGTGCGCCCGGGCAGTGTCGACGTCCCGCTGGCCGCGCTGGTGGACGCCGTCCTCGACCGGACGGACGCCGCGTCGGTACCGGTCGAGCAGCCGCGGGTCTACGACCTCGGCGAGGTCGCGGGCGTGGGGCTGGCGGTGACCGACGCGGTCGCCCTGCCCGACGGGCGGCTGCTGCTCAGCGCCGCCGCCGAGGACACCCCCAACGCCGTCGACGACGGGCCGGTGGTGGCCGCCGCGCTCGTGCTGGTCGAAGGGGACGACGTGCTCGACGTCGCGGCGGTGCCGGAGGTGGACGGGCGGGTGCCCAAGGTCGAGGGACTGGCTGTGCGCAGCGTCCGCGACGGTGCGGTGCACCTGCTCGCCGTGGTGGACGACGACGACCCCACCCGGCCGTCCACGGCGCTGGAGCTGCACGTCGATCTCGGCTGAGCTCCGTGCAGGAGGGGGGAGTCGAACGCCCGTCGGCTGACGAGCATCAACGTGCCTATAGATGCTCTGACCTGCGCTTCTGGCGCGGATGAGGAGACCGCGGCGGCCCTCAGACGGTGACGTCCCGCCCGGTGGTGCAACTCGATCCGGTTCGCGGGGTCTTCTGCGGGCTTGACTATGACGCGATGAGTGCTGGCTGCGCCACCTCCTCGTCTGGCTCGGGGCGGTTGAGCAGGGCCATGGAGCCCTCGGAGAGGTAGCGGCGGTCGGCGACCTGCCATTCGTCGTGGGCCTCGACCAGCACCGCACCCGCCAGGCGTAGTAGGGCTTCGGGGTTGGGAAAGTCCCCCGCAAGCGGGAGGTGCCCCCAGCCGACGACGTCGGTGCGCCGCTTGATCTGACTCGGCTCACGGAACGGCGGCGAACCGCCATGAACGCGATCACGACGGCCTGGCAGTGTGGTGGTCAGGGGTTCGAGTCCCCTCAGCTCCACCCTTATGACCAGGCCGTTCTCCCTCGGGAGGGCGGCCTGAGTCGTTCCGGTGCCTCGGGGCGCCGCCCCTTCCGGTTCCTGCATCCGGTCAGAGCCGGCGACCACACCGAGAGCAGTGCCGTGGGTTGCCTGGCCGAGATCGCCGACGAGGCATGACCGAGCATGATCCGGGACTGCTCGCTATGCCTGCGGCGGCCGGCACCACAGCGCTTCGAGGTCACCGTCGATCACCAACGAGCCGGCCTGGTTCGGGACGAGGACCGTGTGCCCGGAGCGGACCGCCAGGGCATGGCCCTCATCCACCTGACGCAGATCTCCCTGGCCGCGGGTTATCACGAGTACGGCGAAGCTCGCGTCGAGGACGGCGCCGACTGCGACTCGGTCGACCCGGAAGAAGTCCGCCGCCCGATCCGGCAGGACCGGACCGGTTCTCGTTCGGCGCGACACCAGGTCCTCAATCTGCCGAGCGGAGTAGTCGGTGAGGTCGGTGGCCCTCAGCGCCCGGTCGAATCCGAGGCCCAGGTGCCCGTCACGCGGACCGTCGATGGCGAAGTCTCGCCACTCCAGGAGGATCGACAGGTCCTCGGGCTCCTGGACTTCCACCAGGAAGATGCCCGCGCCGATCGCATGCGGCATCCCGGCCGGGACCAGAACCGCATCACCGGTGGAGACCTCCAATTGGTGCATGGCCCCCAATAAGGTCCGGACGTCCTGCTCCTGCACCAGTCGCCTGAGGATGTCGGGTGACAGGCGGTCCTTGAAGCCCAGGTGCACGGTGTCTCCACCGAGCACCACCCAGGCCTCGGTCTTGCCGTGCGTGCGGTGCAGATGGTCGGCGGCGAACGTGGCGTCGGGGTGGATGTGCACCGGGAGCCGCTGACCGGCATCCAGCAGCTTCGTCAGCAGCTTGGTGTCGGCGCCGAACCGGGCGACGTGCTGGGCTCCCAGCCAGCCAACCGGGTCGGAGGCGATCACGTCGCGCAGCAACCGTCCGTCGGGCAGCACGGACAGGCCCAGCGAGGTCTCGCCGAACAGGGTCGTGGTGGCCCCGACCCAGTCCTCGGGGACGTTGCCGCCCTGCCAGGGCAGTCCGCGGAAGGCGGCGATCTGCTCGCCGCCGGCATAGAAGCGGTCCGGGGGTTGGTTGGCCGCGAGAGCGATCGGGATGAGGGCCATGGAACTTCCTCGGTCAGGTGTCGGCGAATGGTTCCGACCGGTCAGCGGGGGGATGTTCACACCGCCGCGAGCCGGTCGGGTGATCGGGCGGGTCGCCACCGACCGGGACACCACGTCGCGCGCCGGCGCGACGTGCCCGCCGGAGGCCGTGGGAGCCGGATGCGAGCGTCGGCGGCATGGTTCAAGTGTTGTCACTGGTCTGTCGGTCACTACCCTGACCGCCGATTGGGGACTCCGACGCCGGGCGTCCGAGTTCACGGCTGAGCCGACGTTCGCATCGGAGGAACACGATGGTTTCCATCTCGCGGCCACGGGCGGTGCCCGCAGCGCTGATCATGACGGGCGCGCTGGCGCTGACCAGCTGCACCAGCGGAGACGCCCCAGCGGGAGGCGGTGGGGGCGGCGGCGGGGGCGAGGTGGAGATGGTGGGCCTGATGCTCCAGGACATCTCGAACCCCTTCTTCGCCGTGATGCAGGACAGCATGCAGCAGGCTGCCGAGCAGGACGGCTTCCAGGTGAACGTGCAGGACGGGCGTCAGGATCTCGGCCAGCAGAACGACCAGGTCGACGCCCTCATCCAGCAGGGTGCCGACCTGATCCTGCTGAACGCGGTGGACAGCGCCGGCATCGCCTCGGCCGTCGCGCGCGCCCAGGCGGCCGGCATCCCCGTCGTCGCTGTGGACGTGGACGCCGAAGGCGCGGACGCCGCCGTCACCACCGACAACGTGGAGGCCGGCCGGCAGTCCTGCCAGGCCCTCGTCGACGAGATCGGCGGCAGCGGCAACATCCTCATCATCGAGGGCACCCCCACCTCGGCCCCCCAGGACCGCGTGAAGGGGTGCGAGGAGGTTCTCGCTGCCAACCCCGGGGTCGAGGTCGTGGGCCGTCAGGCCGGCAAGAACGACCGCGACAGCGGCCTGCAGCTGGCCACGGACATGTTGACGGCCAACCAGGACGTGAGGGGCATCTTCGCGATCAACGACCCGGAGGCGCTCGGCGCCGATCTCGCGGTGCAGCAGGCGGGCCGCACGGGTGTCGTGATCACCGGCGTCGACGGTTCCCCGGAGGCAGTCAAGGCGCTGCAGGACCCGAACTCCAACTTCTTCGCCACCCCGGCGCAGGACCCGGGCGGCATGGTGCTGGAGGCCCTGGAGGTCGGGCGCGGACTCGTGGCTGGCAACCCGCCGGCCGAGCGGATCACGCTGCTGGCGCCGGAGCTGGTCACGCGCGACACCGTGGGGTCCTACGAGGGCTGGTGAGTCGCAGTACCGACCGGCAGGAGGAGGTACTGGTGAGCGACACCAGCACAGCGGGCCCGCTGCTCGAAGTCCACGGCATCAGCAAGCGATTCGGTGCAACCCACGCCCTGTCGGACGTCAGCTTCGACGTGCGACCGGGCGAGGTCCACGCCCTGATGGGGGAGAACGGCGCCGGCAAGTCGACGTTGATGAAGATCATCTCGGGGATCTACCACCCGGACGCGGGCAGGATCATGATCAACGGGACTCCCGTCACCATGACGTCGCCCCGCGACGCCATCTCCGCGGGGGTGGCGATCATCCACCAGGAACTCAACACCATCCCCGAGATGACCGTGGCCGAGAACCTGGCCATCGGGCACGAGCCACTGAAGTTCGGGGTGCTGGATCGCGTAGCGATGAACCAGCAGGCGCGGGAGAAGCTGGCCCGGGTCGGCGCCGACATCGACCCGAGGCGTCCGATCGGGCGGCTCAGCGTCGGCATGCAGCAGATGGTGGAGATCGCGCGGGCAGTAGCCGAGGACGCCAAGGTCCTCGTGCTAGACGAACCGACGGCGGCACTGTCCCGCACGGAGTCCGACCAGTTGTTCGCACTCATCCACTCCATGCGCGACCGCGGGATGGGCCTGATCTACATCAGCCACCGGATGGAGGAGGTGTGGGAGCTCGCCGACCGCGTCACCGTCTTTCGCGACGGCCACCTCATCGGGACCCGGGACATGCGGGGCGACGGGCCGGACAAGGTCACTCCCGGTGACATCGTCCGGATGATGGTCGGTCGGGAGATCAACGACCTGTACGTGCACACCGACCGCCGTGCCGGTGACGTGCGGCTGTCCGTGCGCGACCTGACGGGTCCCGGAGGGATAGGGCCCGTCTCCCTCGACGTGCGAGCCGGTGAGGTCGTCGGGATGGTCGGCCTGATCGGAGCCGGCCGCACCGAGGTGGCCCGGCTGATCTACGGCGCCGATCGCAGGACCGGCGGGACGGTCACGCTCGACGGCGAGGCGCTGCAGGTGGCGAACCCGATCGATGGGCTCCGGGCCGGGGTGGGCCTGCTGCCCGAGAGCCGCAAGGACCAGGCGCTGTTCTTGGACCTGACGGTCAGGGACAACATCAGCATGTC
The DNA here is from genome assembly GCA_035645175.1 of Geodermatophilus sp. Taxonomy (GTDB): domain Bacteria; phylum Actinomycetota; class Actinomycetes; order Mycobacteriales; family Geodermatophilaceae; genus Geodermatophilus. The sequence continues at coordinate 3,149 of DASQNB010000476.1, read as the reverse complement.
CACCCTGAGCGGGTTCAGCAACGCCGGCGTGATCCGGGGTGGCGCCCTGCTCAAGGCCGTCCGCGGTGTCATGGAACAGCTGAAGGTTCGCGCGAACGCGTTGGGCCTGGAGTCACGGGCCCTGTCAGGAGGGAACCAGCAGAAACTGGTGCTGGGCCGGCTGCTGCTGCAGAAGCCCAAGGTCCTGATCCTGGACGAGCCCACACGTGGCGTCGACATCGGCGCCAAGAGCGAGATCTACCGGATCATCAACGACATCGCCGGAACGGGGGCGGCGGTGCTGGTCATCTCCTCGGACCTCCCCGAGGCCCTGGGCATCAGCGACCGCCTCCTGGTCATGCGGCGCGGTCATCTGGTAGCCGAGCTCGACGCGCGGAACGCCACCGAGGAGTCCGTCATGGAGCACGCGACAGGTGTCTACGCGGAGGACACCTCATCGATCCAGACAGCGGGGACGACACCATGAGCACCACTGCCAGTACCACTGACGCTGCCGACACCGCTGTCGCCACGCAGCCTGCTGGCAAGGGAGCCGCCTTCGGCTACTGGTGGGATCGCGTGGGCATCGCTCTCGTGCTCCTCCTGCTCATCGTGCTCATGGCCGTCCTGGCGCCCAACTTCCTCACTGTGGACAACGCTCTCAACGTCGCCCGCGCGGTGTCCATCAACGCAATCCTCGCCGCGGGGCTGACCTTGATCATCTTGACCGGTGGGATCGACCTCTCCGTCGGCTCCATCGTCGCGGTCTCCGGGGTCGGTGCGGTACTGCTGTGGAGCAGCGGCACCCCGACGCCCCTGGCCGTGCTCGGTGGGGTGGCGATCGGCGCCTTGGCCGGCATGGTCAACGGGGCCTTGGTGGCCTGGCTGGCCCTTCCCGCGTTCATCGTGACCCTGGGCTCACTGACGGCCCTACGGGGACTGGCGTACTCGATGCTCAACGGCCAGCCCCTGGTGGCCAGCGAGCTGGGCTACCGGGGACTGGGCAACGGCAGCGTCGCCGGTATCCCGCAGCCGGTCGTCATCATGGTCGTCGTCTACGCCGTCGCCTGGTTCCTGCTGGAGCGGACCAGGTTCGGCCGCCACGTGTACGCCGTGGGCGGGAACATGGAGGCCGCCAGACTGGCCGGCATCAACGTCAAGCGCGTCCTGCTGACGGTCTACATGCTGGGCGGCGCAGCCGCCGGTGTGGCCGGGGTGATCTTCTCCGCCCGGGTGCTCTCCGCCCAACCCACCGCGGGCACCGGGTACGAGCTGGACGCCATCGCCGCCGTCGTCCTCGGAGGTACGGCCCTGGCCGGCGGCCGCGGGCGCATCCTGGGCACGCTGGTCGGCGCGGTCATCATCGGCGTGCTGTCCAACGGCCTGGTCCTCATGAACGTGCCGTTCTTCTACCAGCTGATCATCAAGGGCCTCGTGATCATCATCGCCATCGCCCTCGACAGCCTGAAGCGATTCGGTCGCGGGGGCACCTGATCTGCGGCCGCTGCGGTTCCCCAGGTCGGAGGCGTGCGGCTGAGGGGGCTGGCAGTGGGGGGCAGCGGGTGTGGTTGTCAGCTGCTGCGTTCCTCGAAGCAGGTAGGTGAAGCGGCGCCGGTGGAGTCGTGGGGTGGCGGTGACCGTCCCCAGACCCCTGGGCGGGCGTGGCTGTTGAGCTGGGCGGTGGCCACCTCGGTGGCCTGCGCGATCTCGCTCGAGTCGGCGAAGGTCTGCCCGGCCAAGGCGCGCCGGCGGAAGATGCGCCACCAGGCCTCCTGCAGGTTCAGCCAGCAGGCGCCCTTCGGAATGAACACCTGCTGCAGGCGCGGATGCCCGGCCAGCCAGGCCCGGGCGGCCAGGCTGTGATGACTGGAGAGGTTGTTGGGTGATCACCGCGATCGCCCCGGTCGGGTTGGCCTGCTCCAGCCGGGCTAGGAACGCCTGCCAGTGCGCGCTGTTGCGCGACGGCGCGCAGTAGGTCACGGCCTGCCCATCGCCGATCCGCAGTCCGCCGTAGACCCAGTTCTCGTCCGGTCCGCGGCTGTAGGTGAGCGGCGCTTTCACCCGGTGGCCATCCCGGCTCCAGCCCGCCGGCGGGTCTCAGGTGCGCGGCATCACCGGGCCGAGCGCGTCGGCGGCAATCACCGTGGTCTCCGGCGGCGGGTGTGTGTAGTAGTCCACGACCCGCGTTCTCCTGGGACGAACTCCGGATGGGGACTGATGGCCCACGAGCGGGGCGACGCCAGCGCACGCCGTCGGCCAGCAGGATCCGGCGCACCTGGGACCGAGCGATGTCGATGCCCGCCGCGCGCGCCGCGGCGGTCAGCGCATCCAGGGTCCACATCGCCGCACCTGTCGCATCGGCGGCGACCAGCTCGCCGGTGCCGTTGCGGACCAGCCGCCCCGGCGGCGGGCTGGCCACCAGGGCGATCAGCTGGGAACGCTGCGCCTGGCCGATCCGGGGTCTGCGTCCCGCACCGGGCCGGTCGCCGAGCCCGCCCAGCCCGTCGGCGGCGAAGCGGGCCAGCCGGTAACGCACCGCCTTCGGGCTGCAGCCCAGCACCGCGGCGATGGCCGGCACCCGCAGCCCGTCCCAGATGACCGAGATCGAGGCTATAGCTGCGCCGCATTTTGTAGATTGAGCCTTTCCCAGTGGCGGCTCGGTCGGTGTGTTGATCATGTGGTGCGGACGTGCTCGTGGTGGAGCAGCACGAGGGCGGCAGCAGTGATGGCGCCGATGCGCCAGGGGCAGAGGCTGACCCGGCGCAGCGCTTTGAAGGTGGTCTTGAGCAGGGAGTTGCCGCATTCGGCCGGGGCCCGGGTGGCCGCGTGCAGCAGGTTCACGGTGCGCTGATCGTCGGTCAGCGGCGCGCCGGCGGGCTTCTTGATCGGCGTGGTCACCGCCGCCCGCTCGCCTTCGTAGCCCAGGTCGGCCAGCACCGCGTGGGCCTGGTCGGTCCACGCGGCCAGCAGCGGCAGCACCTGAGCGTGGGCGCGCAGCGCGGTGGTGTCGTGCTCGCGACCCGGCCGCACGCCCGAGGTCCAGATCGGCCAGCCGTCCGGGGCGGCGATGACCTGGATGTTGCCGCCGCGGGCGGCGTGCCTGCCCGACCACCACAGGCCCACCCGGCGCTCGGGCCGGTCGCCGCGTGCGGTCGGCCCCGAGGTATGGC
>DASQNB010000475.1:0-9940 GCA_035645175.1 Geodermatophilus sp. | reverse complement strand
ACCTTGTTGACCTGCTCGGCGAGGTGCACGGGCAGCCGGATGGTGCGGCCGGAGTCGGCCATCGCGCGGGTGATGGCCTGGCGGATCCACCACGTCGCGTACGTCGAGAACTTGAAGCCCTTGGTGTAGTCGAACTTCTCGACCGCCCGGATCAGGCCGACATTGCCCTCCTGGATGAGGTCCAGGAACGTCATGCCGTGGCCGGTGTAGCGCTTGGCCACCGAGACGACCAGGCGCAGGTTGGCCTCGAGCAGGTGGCGCTTGGCCGCCTTGCCGTCCGTGGCCAGCGCCTTGTAGTCCCGCTGGAGGGCGGGGGTCAGCTGCCGCTCGGTCAGCAGGCGCTCGGCGTACAGGCCGGCCTCGATCCGCTTGGAGAGCTCGACCTCCTGCTCGGCGGTCAGCAGCGCGGTCTTGCCGATGGTGTTGAGGTACACCCGGACGAGGTCGGTGGAGACCAGACCGCTGGTGTCCGGCTCGCGGCGCGGCGAGCGCACCTCGAGGGTGTCGGTGGTGGAAGACTGCAGCAGCGTCACGATCTGTCTTCGTCCTTGCCTTCGTGTCGGATGCACACCGTCGGTCGTCGATGGGCGACGGAGCACCCGGGCGTCGGGGGGTGGGGCCACTCGATCGACTCTGTCCAGTCGATGAGCCCCCGCTCTGTGTGTCCCTGTGGTACGCCCAGTCCAACGGCGCTGATGGGGTCGGGTGTTCCACGGGAGCCCGTTTCACAGCCAATGCACAGGGCGTGTGTCGCGTCACGCCCGTGTACCCCGGACCGAGGCCCGTCAGACCTCCAGCAGCAAGGTCATCGGACCCTCGTTCACCGACGACACGAGCATGCGCGCCCCGAACACCCCCGTGGCCACCTCGCTGCCGCGGCGGCGCAGCTCGGCGACCACCTCCTCGACCAGCGGTTCGGCCACCTCGCCGGGGGCGGCGTCCTGCCACGAGGGACGCCGGCCCTTCCGCGTGTCGGCATAGAGTGTGAACTGGCTCACGACGAGCACCGGCAGCCCCAGGTCGCCCACCGACCGGGCGCCGTCGTCGGTGGGGAAGACCCGCAGCTCGTGCACCTTGCGTGCCAGCGCCCGGGCGCGGTCCGCGTCGTCCCCACGGCCCACACCGACCAGCGCCAGCAGTCCGCGCCCGATCTCCCCGACGACCGCGCCGTCCACCGTTACAGCCGCTGTACCGACCCTGCTCACCACTGCGCGCACCAGGCCATCCTCCGGTCGGGCAGGATCGGCGCCGTGCCGACCCTCCACCTGACCCAGGACGCCGCGGCCGACGAACTGCTCGGGCGGGACCCGCTGGCCCTGCTGCTCGGGATGCTGCTGGACCAGCAGTTCCCCATGGAGCGGGCCTTCGCCGGTCCCCGGCTGCTCGCCGACCGGATGGGCGTCGACAGCCTGTCGGCGGCCGACCTCGCCGACGCCGACCCCGAGCAGGTGACCGCCTGGTTCCAGGGCCCACCGGCGGTCCACCGCTACCCGGGGTCGATGGCCGCCCGCACGCAGGCCGTGTGCCGGCTGCTGGTCGAGCGCTACGACGGCCGGGCCGAGGGACTGTGGGCCGACGTGCCGGACGGCGCCACCCTGCTGGAGCGGGTCGGGCAGCTGCCCGGCTTCGGCGCGCAGAAGGCGCGGATCCTCGTCGCGCTGCTCGGCAAGCAGTACGGCGTGACCCCGCCCGGCTGGCGCGAGGCCGCCGGCGACTACGGCCAGGAGGGCTCCCGGCGGTCGGTCGCCGACATCACCGGCCCCGAGTCGCTGGCCGAGGTGCGGGCGTTCAAGCAGGAGGCCAAGCGGGCGGCGAAGGCGGCCGTGACCTCCTGAGATGCAACGCCGGGGTGCCTGCACGGCCCCCGATCCGGTGGCACCATGGGCGGCGTACCCCGGGCTGACGGGGACCTGGGCGCCGTCGGGACGCCGGGCGCCGCAGTCCGTAGGGGGGATCCGCCGGCCCCCGCGGGGACGGCGGAGGGGAGGAAGCCCGTGGCCTCGAGCCAGCAGCCCGCGCGATCCCGCCGGCCGGAGCCGGTGCTCATCACCGAGGCAGCACCCAGCCTGGCCGAGCAGCACAACGCCCGCAAGCGGCGCTACGTCATCACCATGGTCGTCCGCGGCGTGAGCCTGATCCTGGCGGCGGTCTTCTACCAGACCCTGTGGCTGGCGATCATCTTCGCCGTGCTCGGCACGGTCCTGCCCTGGGTCGCGGTCATGATGGCCAACGACCGGCCGCCGAAGAAGAAGCTCGACGTCCACCGCTACACCGCACCGCGGCCCGACCGCATCCTGGAGAACCCCGCCCGCCCGGGCCGGGTGATCGAGCACTGAAGAAGGACCCTCCTGCCCCCACCGTTGAAGGACCCCGTCGTCCCCACCCTTCGCAAGCTCAGGTCGGGGCCCGGGACGGGGCCGGCGGCGGGCCCCTGCAGAAGGGCCTCAACGGGCACCCGGCCGGGTGACCACGGCCGCTGCCCGCGCCAGGCCCGCCTCCAGCGCCGCGACCGGGTCGCCGTCCGGGGCGGCCAGCCAGACCGACAGCAGCCCGGCGGTGAACGCGTCGCCGGCGCCGGTGGTGTCGACCACCGTCGCCGGGTGCGCCGGGCGGTGCACCAGCCGCCCGCCGTCGGCCCACAGCGCCCCGTCGGCGCCCAGCGTCACGACGGCGATCGGGTGGTGGGCCGCGAGCGCTCGGGCGGCCGCTACCGGGTCGGCGCACCCGGTGAGCAGCCGCGCCTCGTCGGCGTTGGGCAGCACCAGCGTCGCCGCTGCGGTGTCGGCCAGCCATCGCCGGACGCCGTACGCGGCCAGCGGACCGGTGGACGCCGGGTCGACCGAGACGGTGTACCCGGCCGCGCGGGCGGCGGCCAGCGCCGCCAGTCCCGCGGCGCGCGGGCCGGGGGCGAAGAGGCTGTAGCCCGACAGGTGCAGGTGCCCGCCGGGTACCGGCACCGGGACGTCGGCCGGCTCCAGCGCGAGGTTGGCGCCGCGGTCGGCCAGCATGCTGCGCTGCCCGCCGGGCTCGACCAGGCTGATGATCGTCCCGGTGGCCGCGCCCGCCACGGTGCGCACGGCCGGCGTCACCCCGGCCGCGGCCAGCTCGGCGACCAGGCCGGTGCCCGCGGCGTCGTCCCCCACACACCCGGCGAAGGTGACCGGCGTGCCCAGCCGGGCCAGGTGGACGGCGACGTTCGCGCCGGCGCCGCCGCCGCGGCTGCGGATGGCCGCCGGGCGGTCCGACCCGGGCGCGGGGCTCCCCTCGAGCAGCACGACGACGTCGGTCGCCAGGTCACCGACGACCACCACCTCCCGCACGGTCAGTGGCCGACGGCGGCCAGGGCGGTGGCGATCCGGCCGGCCAGCTCGGCGTTGCGCAGCACCAGCCGGACGTTGACCACCAGCGTCGCCCCCTCGCTGACCCGGTGCAGGTGGTCGAGCACGAACGGTGTCACCGCCTTGCCCCGCACCCCCGCCTGCGTGGCCGCGGCGAGCGCGTCGGCGATCACCCGGTCGTGCAGCGCGGGGTCGAGCTGCTCGTCGTCGGGGAGCGGGTTGGCCACGACCACGCCGCCGGGGGCCAGGTCCCGCCGGGCGGCGAGGACGGCGGCGGCCTCCTCGGGCGAGGACACCGCCCAGTCCACCGTCGAGCCGGAGTCGGCGACGTAGAAGCCGGGGAAGGCCGTCGTCCGGTAGCCGACCACGGTGACCGACAGGGACTCCAGCCGCTCCAACGTCGCCGGGACGTCGAGGATCGACTTGACCCCCGCGCAGACCACCAGCAGCGGGGTGCGCGACAGCGTGGTGAGGTCGGCGGACTCGTCGAAGGTGTCGGCCGCCTCGCGGTGCACGCCGCCCAGACCGCCGGTGGCGAACACCCCGATGCCCGCGGCGGCGGCCAGCAGCGCGGTGCTCGACACCGTCGTCGCCCCGCTGCGGCCCAGCGCCAGGGCGACCGGCAGGTCGCGCACGGCGAGCTTGGCCAGGCCGGGGTCGGCACACACCCGGTCCAGCTGGACGGCGGTCAGGCCGACGTGCGGCACGCCGTCGAGGACGGCGACGGTCGCCGGCACCGCCCCTCCGGCGCGCACCGCGGCCTCCACCTCGTCGGCCGCGGCGCGGTTGTCCGGCCGCGGCAGGCCGTGGGCGAGCAGGGTGCTCTCCAGCGCCACGACCGGGCGGCCGGCGGCCAGCGCGTCGGCGACCTCGGGCGACGGCACGGGCGCGGAGGAGCGCGGGACGGCGGGCGGACCAGGAGGCGGGGGCTGCACCCTGCCATCATGGAGGGCAGAGGAGCCGCTCCCGGTGGGCGCCTCCCAGGCCCGTCCCCGACCCGAGGGAGCACCGCGTGAGCAGCACCGACCTCCTCGAGAAGCCCGACGTCCGCGAGGGCGACACCGGCAACGCCAACGAGGTCTTCCACTACGTGCGCAAGAACAAGATCGCCGAGAGCGCGGTCATGGGCACGATGGTCGAGGCCCTGTGCGGCGAGGTCTTCCCGGTGACCAAGAGCCCGAAGCCGGGCAGCCCGGTGTGCCCGGCCTGCAAGGAGGTCTACGAGCAGCTCAAGAAGGAGTAGGAGAAGGACCCTCGCCCCGAGCCCTTCGTCGAAGGACCTCCTCCCCACCCCTCGCGAGCTCGGGGTGGTGCCCTGGAGGAGGCCGACGCCAGGCGAGGGCCGGACCCTGCAGGGGGGCCGTTCCAGTACGTCACCAGGCTCAGGACGGGGTGACCTCGGGGACGCCGAGGTCAGCCCTCCAGCTCCCGCGCCCGCTCGAGCTTGGCCGCGCGCCGGGCCTGGCTGCGCCGCTGGTGCCGGCGCAGCGGCGCAGGCCAGCGGGCCTGGACGGTGGCGTTGAGCTCGGCGCCCAGCAGCACCGACATCCCGAAGAAGAAGCAGAACAGCAACGCGGCGATCGGGGTGGCCAGCGCTCCGTAGGGCAGCGTGGCGGTGAGGATGTCGGCCACGTAGGCGCGGGTGGCCAGCGCCGTGACGACGAAGAAGGCGACCGCCAGCACGGTGCCCGGCAGGTGCCGGTGCCAGGGCAGCCGCCGCGGCAGCACCACGTGGTAGAAGCTCGTCAGCGCCAGCAGCAGCCCGATGATCACCACCGGCCAGTAGACGGCGTTGACCAGCACCGTCGCGGTGTCCCGCCAGTCCACCGGGAGCAGCGAGACCAGCACCCCGCGGCCCAGCACCAGCAGCGGCAGCGTGAGCACCGCCAGGAACAGGCCGACGACGAACAGCCACAGCGCCATGAGCCGGGTGCGGACGGGCCCGCGCACGTCGCGCTGGTCGTAGGCGATGACCACGGTGTTCATGAACGTCGCCGTCGCCGAGGAACCGGCCCACAGGGACAGCAGGAAGCCGACGCTGACCAGTTCCAGCCGCCCGGAGCCGAGGATGTCGTTCAGCGTCGGTTGCACCAGCGACTCGACGACGCCCGGCGTCAGGACCCGGGTGGAGGCCCGCACCAGCTCGTCCTCGATCTGGGCGACCGAGGCCTCCCCGATGAACATGCCGAGGTACCCCAGCGTGCCGAGCAGCCCGATGAGCAGCGGGGGCACCGACAGGATCTGCCAGAACGCCGCCTCCGCCGACAGCCCGAGGATGCGGTCGTGCCAGGCCTTGGCGACCGTCCGCCCGAGCACCTGCAGGGGGACGCGCAGCGGAGCCGGCCAGCGGTCCAGCCGTCCGGGTCTCGCGACCCCGGCGTCCACGGGTGCGGCGGTGGCGCCTGCCGGGAGGTCGTCGTCGCCGTCCCCGGGGTGCCCGGTACCGGCCGGTCGGCCGCCGGGCAGGACGGTGCGCACGGCCCCAGTGTGCACGCCCACCGGCACGCCGACCCCCTGACCGGGCCGGACGGCGCCAGCCTCCCCCGGTAGGGCGACGGCCGGTCAGCGCGGGAGGACCGCCCCGGTCAGTCGCCGGGAGCCGGGGCCGGGGTCGGGGCCGCGCCGCCGGGCGCCGGCGGTGCGGCCGGGTCGTCCACCGGCACGCAGACGACCCGCGGCTCGGCGGCGTACCGGGTCCGGAAGTCCTCGCGCCGGATCTCCGCGCCGCTGGTCAGGTCGTTGAACACCCGGGTGACGGTGATGTCGAAACCGGTCGAGCCGCTCTGCGGGCTGCAGTCGCCGTCGTCCGGCTTCTCCTGCTCGACCGGTGACCGGAGGTTGTAGCGCTCGCTGCTGATCGACTCGATGTCGTACCGCTTGGTCCCGTAGAAGGTCACCGTCAGCGAGTTCGGCGTCCACTGCGTGTCGACGTAGACGCCGGTGTCGCTGTCGTTGCGCCACTCCAGGTCGATCGAGTCGTAGTAGACCGTCGCCTCGCGGCCGGCCGGGTAGCGGCTGATGTAGAAGCTGTGCGGCTTGTGGTAGACGTCCTCGAGGCCGGCGAAGAAGACGGCGTTGAACATCGTCGTGGCGACCTGGCTCACCCCGCCGCCGACCGCGGTGGCGAACTCGCCGTTCTGGATGACGCCGGCCTCGACGTAGCCCTGCGCGGCGGTCCGCGGGCCGGTCCGGTCGTTGAGGCTGAAGGTCTCCCCGGGGCGCACGAGCACGCCGTCGATCTCGGCGGCCCCGACCCGGATGTTGGTGCCGCTGGCGGCGCTGGTGAAGTTCGTGGTGAAGGTGCTGATCTCCTCGCGGATGCCCAGCGCCTCGGCGTCGGCGGTGCTGAACTCCGCCTCGACCGGGCCCAGCTCCGGGGTGACCGTGCGCGGTGCCGGCTGCGGCAGGACCTGCAGCAGCTGGCCGGACAGCGCGGCCGGGTCGATGCCGGTCCCGTCGACCGAGGGGAGGATCGAGACGCTGCCCCCGGACACCTCGAAGCGGGCGTCCTCGGCGGGGGCGCCGAACTCGGCGAAGCTGTCGCCCATCGCCTCCTGCAGCAAGGTGGGGTCGACGGCGACCGCCAGCTCGCCGTCCTCCTGCGGCGTGAAGGTCAGTGACGCGGCGATCGCGGTCTCGGGCACCTCGACGGAGGTGGCGCCGTCCTGCCCGGACACCGTCACCGGGGCGGCCAGCGCCGGGGTGACCGTCTCCGCCAGCACCTGCTCGGCCTCGGCCGCGTCGACCGACACCTCGGTCACGTCGACGGGGAGCTCGATGGGCGTGCTGGGGTCACCGCCGGAGGCGAGCGCGGCGGTGACGGCGTCGGCGGCGCCCTCGCGGTCGAGGGTGCGTCCGGACACCGGCTCGACGACGCTCGCCGACGTCCCCTCGATGGCGATGGTGGCGTCGACCGGGGCGCGGTCGACCCGCTCGGCGATCCCGTCGATCTGGGCGGCCAGCGCGGTGTCCTCGCCGGTGATGACCGGGGCGACCGTGCGCTCGTCGACGAGGGTCATCAGGCGGGTCCAGGGGTTGAGCGGTTGGTCCGCGGCGGCCTCGACGGTGCCGGGGACGTCGAGGGTGATGCCGGCGGTGGCGGGGGAGAGGGTGGCCTCCACGTCGTCGGCCACCACGACGTGGTCGGCCACCACGCGCGGCGCCAGCTCGGTCTCCAGCCGCTCGGCGGCCGCGGCGGGGGAGAGGCCGCCGACGTCGATGCCGGCCACCACGGTGTTGCGGGGGACGTCCCCGCCCGCGGCCACCAGGTCGACCCCGTAGGCGGTGACGAGGACGCCCGCGACGGCGACCGGGGCCACCACGGCCGGGCGGCGCCACCAGGGACGGCCGGGCTGCGGTGTGCCGCCGTCCGGCCCGTCGCCGCCCGAGCCGTCGCCGCTCGCTGCGGTGCCGTGCGGGCTCGTGGCCTCCGGGGTGTCCGGCTCGTCCGCCGGCACCGCTGGGAGGACGCCGGTGCGGTCGTCGGCGTCCTCGGCCGGCGGCGGCAGCTGGCCGGGCGCCTCGCCGGGGGCGAAGCGGATGTCCTGCGTCTCGCCGTCCTCGACGGCCGGCCCGTCGGCGCCTGGCGCGGGTGTGCCGTCAGCGGACGTACCGGCCGGCGCTGCCGTCCGCGTCGGGGCGGCGGTCGCCGGGCCGGGCACCGTGGGACCCACCGGACCGCGGTCGCGCGGCACCGGGCGGGTCTCGTCGGACACGCCCTCGTCGTCGACCGGGGCGGGGTCGACCAGGGCGGCGTCGACCGAAGGAGCGTCGATCCGGGCCGTGTCGTCCGGCTCCGCCGGCACCTGCCCGGTGGGGGACTGCTGGGCGTGCGGCGCGGGGGTCTGCGGGGGCATCGCGGGATCTCCGGTGTGTCGTCGACCGGGGGATCCCGGGAACGACGGAACCGCCGGTGTCCCGTCCCCGTCGAGCGGGGAAGGAACACCGGCGGCAGCGTCGGGTGAGGGCTTCATCGCTGTCAGCGACGATAGCGCCTCCGTCAGTGGCTGAGGCGCTGTTCGCCGTCTGTCTCGATGATGTCGACGGCGATGTCGCGCAGCTTGCCCTCGTACTCACGGGCGTGGTGCCCGCAGAAGACGAGGTCGCTACCGCTGGCGAGGACCACCCGCACCTTGGCCAGCGCGCCACAACGGTCACAGTGGAAGGGAACGACGAGGTCGTCGGCGGGCGGGGTCGTCGTCAGCGTCTGGGTCATCTGGGTCATCACTCGCTCTCTACCGCACGGGCCCGCGACTGCGGATCGGCCTCCTGCACAGCGCCAGGATGTCCCCCTGTGTTCCCGTTCCGACCGATCGGACATCGGACTCGCCGAGAACGGTGAGGCCGGTGCCGGTGGTGCGGATGGTCCGGGTCAGCAGGGACGTCACTGGATCGTGCCGGTCTGTCGTGTCGTGCTGTTCTCGTCGGTCGCGTGCGCCGGTCGTCGTCCGGCTGGTGGGTCCGCTGCTGTCTTGACAACCCCCACGCTACGCCGTCTACCCGGCGCGTGACGGCGTACACCGATCGACCGGCTCATCCGGGTGAGATCGTGACCTCGCCGAGACGTGCCGCTCGTCGTCGGCCCGCGGGTCCGCACGCCGACGGGACGCCGTCCGGCCGGCGGCGAGCGCCCAGGTGACCAGCGACGTCGACCAGCCGGCGATGCCCAGCAGCTTCACCGCGTCCTCGGTCCACGCCCGCCAGCGCAGCGGCGGGTCCAGCACGTCGAGGCCCACGGACGCGGCGAGCAGTCCGACGGCCACGACCGGCAGGACCGTCGCCAGGCTCCCGAGGACCCGCTGGTGACGGGCCACCACGACCGCCGCCGCCACTCCGTACAGCCCGAACACCGCCTCCTCGGGCAGGCCGGTGAGCCCGGGCACGACCGCCTCGTGCAGCTGCAGCAGGTCGTCCAGGCCGAGGACGACGGTGAGTGCCCCGACCTCCACCAGGAAGCCGGCGAGCCGGCTGCCCGTCCCGGCAGCGGCGCCGGCCACCACCGCGACCGCCCCGGCCGCGCACATCAGGACACCGCCCAGGGTGGACAGCACCCCGGTGTAGGGCGGCAGCCCGCCGGCCGCGGCGGGTTCCTGGACCAGGTCGGCCAGCCGCAGCAGGACGTCGTCCCCTCCGATGCGGACGACCACCCCGTCCCGGACCACCCAGGTGATCGCGGCGAGGACGAGGAGCAGCGGCCCGTAGACCAGGACGGCGGACCGCCAGGAGCGTCTGCGCACGCCGTCGTCCGTGCCCGGCCGGTCGAACCCGGTCCCCGTCGTCATGGGGCGCAGCATCCCGGAGACCGCACCGTTCGAGCCGCCGGTGGCGGTCGCCACGCCGGTGCAGCCGGCGGGCACCGGCCGGACGGGCCCGGCGCGACCGGGCCGCCGCCGTCCCGGGACGCGACGACGGCCCCGACCCTGCCGGGTCGGAGCCGTCGTGTGCGAGCTGTGGGGTCCTCTCTCAGTCCAGGTAGTCGCGCAGCACCTGGGAGCGGCTGGGGTGGCGCAGCTTCGACATCGTCTTGGACTCGATCTGCCGGATCCGCTCACGGGTGACCCCGTAGACCTGGCCGATCTCGTCGAGCGTGCGGGGCTGGCCGT